>NZ_FLUY01001137.1 GCF_900092655.1 Candidatus Thiosymbion oneisti | reverse complement strand
TGGTCATCAGTCAGGCTGAGTTTTCTCGTTCCCAGGCGCTGCGTGGGAACCAGAGACCGGGAGCGGGGCTTTTGCGACACCCT
>NZ_FLUY01000312.1 GCF_900092655.1 Candidatus Thiosymbion oneisti | reverse complement strand
TTCATCTTTTTGATCCCCTCTCCCCAACCCTCTCCCGGCGGGAGAGGGGGCATAGCGGCCAGTGCTGTTGGTCATGTTA
>NZ_FLUY01001335.1 GCF_900092655.1 Candidatus Thiosymbion oneisti | reverse complement strand
GCGCCGGAGCGTGAAAGCCAAGCGTGTGAGCAAGCAGATACTATGAACTTGCAACATCGGTCGAAACTAGGTACTAGCGCACCTTTTTGTCTATCTGTCAGGTCCCGTGTGATTATATACCAAGGAGGAGCTATCCTTTGTTGCAGGCAAGAGCGGTCTTACAGCTGCTTGC
>NZ_FLUY01000320.1 GCF_900092655.1 Candidatus Thiosymbion oneisti | reverse complement strand
CAGGCTCGCCCGTCACGGGAGCCGATTCTGGATGGCGAGCAAGAAGCGCGTCTCATCCAACTGGCTTGTAGTGAACCCCCAGCCGGACG
>NZ_FLUY01000311.1 GCF_900092655.1 Candidatus Thiosymbion oneisti | reverse complement strand
GATCCCCTCTCCCCAACCCCTCTCCCGGCGGGAGAGGGGACATAGTAGCCAGTACCGCTGGTCATGTTATCACTTATACATTAGCCACTACCTTGCATCCTACTATGGCGGCAGATTCCATGGTCGGATGACCGCAAGCGGCGAAATCTTCAACCAATGGACTCGCTCCGCGGCCCACAAATCCCTGCCCCTAGGTGCCAAGGTCCGGGTCACCAAGCTGAGCGACGGTCGGAGTATCGTCGTCAGGATCAACGACCGGGGACCCTTCGTAAAGGGACGCATCATCGATCTATCGCGTAAGGCCGCGCAGGACCTGGGCATCATCAAGCACGGCTTGGCGAAGGTGAAGGTCGAAGTGCTCAGCCTCCCGCGCAAGCGGCGTTGAGATTCGATAGCTCTAAGCAACTCGAAGCGCTCCACCTCTAACCTAGCATCGATGAAACCGGCCAGGTGCCGACGTAGGTGGTTTTGCAGGTGGTATCCTACGGCGTCACGCGGTGATGACGAACGTCTTCCGGGGCATCGGATGAGTGGGCGCAAGCGATCGCACGCACATCGCCAAAGGTTGGCCTATGAGGCCGCTCGCATCATGGTCAATCAAGGGATACGGGGGTTTGACCGTGCGCGGCGTAAAGCGGCCGAGCGGGCCGGTATCGGCGACCGGCGGTTGTGGCCCAGGAACGGGGAGATCCAAGCGGCATTGTTGCAGCAACAGCGCCTGTTTCAAGGCACGAGACGGGAGAGCGAGCTCACAAGCCTGCGCCGGCAGGCCCTGGCGGCCATGGATGCCTTTGCCGACTTTGCGCCCAGGCTCGTGGGCCCCGTGCTTGCCGGAAGCGGGGACCCTACTCAAGGCGTGCGCCTGCACCTATTCACGGATAATCCGGAAGATGTGGTGTTCAGGCTGCTCGATCGGGGCATCCCCTGGCAAGAGAGCGAGAAGGTCTTTCGCTACGGGGGCGGCCTACGTTGCACCCATCCGGTGTTCGCCTTCGTTGCCGGAGATACGGCCTTCGAGCTGGTGGTACTACCGGTCCGGGTCCAGCGCAATCCGCCGCTGGATGCGGTCAACGAGCGGCCGGAGCGGGGAGCCAAAGCCGCTGAAGTCGCACATTTGCTGGGTGATACATCTTAGGGGCTGTCGGCATTCGGGTCGCCGGTATTCAACCGTTCGTGGACCCGGCGCACCGCATGCTGCGGGTTGCATCCCTCCCGGTAGGCACCGGTACCTCGCTGCTTTCAACACGACCCGCGAACTTACCTTGAAATAGGATATGCTGAAAGGGATACTTGAGACGCATCATATGGACAGTTTTTTCACTTCCGAATGAACCGCCTGTTTTCCTACCACCGAGAAGCCCGCTCATGAAGCAATCTCCCGCTGTTGCCGGTACTCATGCAGTGGATCGCTTGCTCCACGCCCAGCTGGGCAAGGCCACCTTCGGCCTTTCGCCCGTCTCGCTGATGGTTACCTATCTGGACTGGTTTGCGCACCTGATGATTTCACCCGGTAAGCAGGCGGAGCTGCTCGAGAAGGTACGGCGCAAGACCTCCAAGCTCGCTATTTACGCGGCACAGTCGGTGTTCGATCCGGAGACGCCTCCGATCATCGAGCCATTGCCTCAGGACCGCCGATTTCGCAATGAGGCATGGCAACGTTGGCCTTTCAATTTGATCCACCAATCTTTTCTTCTGAACCAACAGATCTTCTACAATACCGTGACCGACATCCGTGGCGTTTCGCGACGTCACGAGCAGACGATGTGTTTCCTGACGCGCCAGCTGCTCGACGTGTTTTCGCCTTCGAATTTCGTCTTCACCAATCCGGAGGTCTTGGAGACTACCGTAAAGGAAGGCGGGAAAAACCTCTTGCAGGGTTGGATGAATTTCGTGGAGGATCAGGAACGGGCACTGAATGGGAGAAAACCGGTCGGTGCCGAGGAGTTCCAGGTCGGAAAGAATCTGGCGGTAACCCCCGGCAAGGTTGTGTTTCGCAACCACCTGATGGAGCTCATCCAATACGCGCCGACCACCGAGAAGGTGTATAAGGAGCCGGTGTTGATGCTGTCCGCATGGATGATGAAGTATTACATCATGGACCTGTCGCCCGAAAATTCCATGGTGAAGTACCTGGTGGACCATGGTCATACGGTATTCATGATTTCCTGGGTGAATCCGGGCCAGGACGATCGTAATCTCGATATGGAAGACTACCGTAACTTAGGGATTATGGACGCCCTGAAGGTAATCAACGGCATCGTTCCGGACACCAGGATACACGCCGTCGGTTACTGCTTGGGAGGTATTATCCTCACCATTGCCGCCGCGACCATGGGTCGGGATCAAGACCGCCGTTTGGCCAGCCTAACGCTGCTGACGACCTTGACGGATTTCAGCGATCCCGGAGAGCTTGCGGTCTTTATCGATCCCAGCGAGGTCTCTTATCTGGAGGACCTCATGTGGGAACAGGGATACCTGGATCCGCGGCAGGTCGCGGGCAGCTTCCAGCTATTGCGTTCCCACGATCTCATCTGGTCCAAGATGGTACGGGAATACCTGCTCGGCAAACGGCAGCCGATATTCGATCTGATGGCATGGAACATCGATGGTACCCGTATGCCTTACCGTCAACATTCCCAGCTGCTACGCAGATTGTTTCTGAATAACGACCTGTGGGAGGGGCGGTATCGGGTCGGGGATCGTCCCATCGCCATTAGCGATATCCAGGTTCCCATCTTTGTCGTCGCGGCCACCACAGACCATGTTGCCCCCTGGCGATCGGTCTATAAGTTGCGTCTGCAGACGGATACCGAGGCGCTCACGTTCGTTCTCACCAGTGGGGGCCATAACGTGGGTATCGTGAACCCTCCCGGTCCCAAAGCCCGTGACTACCGCATTGCGACCAGCAAGGCCGACGACCGTTATGTGGATCCGGATACCTGGCTTGAAACCGTGCCTAGCCAAGAGGGGTCCTGGTGGCCAGCGTGGGAGGCCTGGTTGCGCCAGAGGTCCTCTGACCGGATACCGTCGCCGACCATCGGCAGCTCCGAGCATGGATATGGGGTCCTGGCCGATGCGCCTGGAACCTATGTGTTACAGGAGTAAGCTTTATACGCACTCACCCTGAATGAGGCGCCGCTCTCCGGCACTATATTTGAGTTATCTGTCGGGTAGTGGTTAATATCTAAGTTTTAACATGACCAACAGCACTGGCCGCTATGCCCCCTCTCCCGCCGGGAGAGGGTTGGGGAGAGGGGATCAAAAAGATG
>NZ_FLUY01000961.1 GCF_900092655.1 Candidatus Thiosymbion oneisti | reverse complement strand
CGTTGTAGACCCCGCCGGTGATGATGGGCCGGTCGGGGTCGCCTTCCAGGAAGTCGACGATGACTTCCTGGCCGATGCG
>NZ_FLUY01000815.1 GCF_900092655.1 Candidatus Thiosymbion oneisti | reverse complement strand
GCTATGCCCCCTCTCCCGCCGGGAGAGGGTTGGGGAGAGGGGATCAAAAAGATGAACCGCTCTACTTAAACACTTATGAATTTACCACTACCTGGGAGCGGACCAGTGGCGGCTGAGTGGCGTACCCGGGTCGCGGATGCCCTCGCCAACCAGCGGACGCGGGCAAACATAGGACGCGCCCTGGACGGCTTGGTCGCCAAGCGCCGGGCGGCCTTCCCGGACCGGGACGAGCTGGAACGTCTGCGGGACCAAGGGCAGGCCATTCGGACCCAGGCCCTGGCATGCCTCCCCGACTTGCTCGCAGCGTTGGAGCGCAATTGCACCGCCAACGGCATTCGGGTCCACTGGGCCGAGACCTGCGATCAGGCCAACCGCAGGATATCGGACATCCTGCACCGGCACGAGGCGCGGATGCTCATCAAGGGCAAATCCATGGTCTCCGAGGAGTTGGGACTCAACGCCTTCCTGGAGGCCCAGGGCATCGAGGTCGTGGAGACGGACCTGGGGGAGCTCATCGTCCAGCTCGCGGAGGAACGCCCTTTCCACATCCTGGCACCGGCCATCCATAAGGACCGGCGCCAGATCGCCGAACTCTTCAAGGCCAGGTTCCCGGAGCTCCCCTACAGCGAGGATGCCGAAGCGCTCACGGCCACCGCCCGCCGCCTCCTGCGCGAGAAGTTCCGGGGTGCCGTGGCGGGCCTCACCGGGGTCAACTTCGCGGTGGCCGAGACCGGGACCCTGGCCCTGGTGGAAAACGAGGGCAATGGCCGCATGTGCACCACGGTCCCTAAGGTGCATATCGCCGTCACCGGCATCGAGAAGGTGATCGCGCGCTTGGATCAGCTCCCGACCCTGCTGACCCTGCTCACCCGTTCCGCCACCGGCCAACCCATCACCACCTATGTCAACCTGGTCGGCGCGCCGCGCCGGACCGGCGAGCTGGACGGACCCCAGGAGGTTCACCTGATCCTGCTGGACAACGGCAGGTCGCGCATCTGCGCCGATCCGGAGCTCCGGACTACCCTGCGCTGCATCCGCTGCGGGGCCTGCCTGAACCACTGCCCCGTGTATGTACGCCTCGGCGGCCATGCCTACGGCACCGTCTATCCGGGCCCGATCGGCGGTATCCTCGAGCCCCAGCTCCAGGGCCTGGCCGCGGCCGGATCCTTGGTGGACGCCTCCAGCCTGTGCGGTGCCTGCGATGAGATATGTCCGGTACGCATCCCCATCCCCCGGCTCCTGAACCGACTGCGCGCCGAAGGGGTAGGCGCCGGATCCGATTCCCAAGTGCCGGGCCGCGGCAGTCGGCGTGACCCCAGGCAGACCGCAATCTGGCGACTCTGGGCCTGGCTCCACGCCGACCCCGGTCGCTACCGGCTCCTGAGCAGCCTGCTGAGCAGGACGGGCACCCTGATCCCACGGCTGATTAGGCCCTGGACCAAGAGCCGGCGCCCCCCACGCCTCGCCCCCAAGGGCCTGCACCGACTGGCGCGGGAGGCAGGCTTTACCGATGATTGAGGGCCACAGATGGATCGATGGGCACGCTTCGCTTGGTGCATCCTAACCAGCCGCCGCGGTACGGAAACCGCCGCGGAATGTCCGATACCTTAGAACCCGCTTGATGGACGCTTGCTTTGCCCATCCTACGGGTTACCGATAACATTGAGCCGGCAGGACCCCCATGCAAAATTTGTCCGCAAATCAACGCAAATGGCCGCAAATCAACGTCAATGGACCAAGAACCGTCGATGATGGCGAACCGATTGCGAGCAATTTGCGTTGATTCGCGTTTATTTGCGGAAAAAATAATCTCCAATGAAACAACCGAACCGATGTTAATAGCATGGGGGCTCCCATGAGCGACGCCAGATCAGGTATCCTCCAACGCTTGCGGGCGGGCGGTATCCAAGCGGACCAAACACCGCCCGACATCCCTCTGCGCCGGTTTGACTGGGACCCGGCGGAGTGCCTGCGGCGCTTCCGGGCCCGGATGGAGGCGGCTCACGGCGAGGTCCACCAAGTCGGTGCCGACTGGCCCCAGCGGATGTACGAACTCCTGCACCGGGAAGGCGGCGCGCTGCTCTATGGTCCCCAGGGTCCCTTGGGGCCGGCGCTGGAGCAGGGCTGGCCGGACCGGGGCGCGGTCCGATTGATCCCGTACCTGGAGCCCGTGGAGGCCTGTCGCGATACCCTGTTCCGGTCCGTGGACGCAGGCTTCACCAGCTGCCGGGGCGCCATCGCCGAGACCGGCTCCCTGGTCCTGTGGCCGACGCCCCAGGAGCCGCGCCTCCTGTCCCTGGTGCCCCCTATCCACTGCGTGCTGCTGGACGCGGCCGAGATTTGCTCGACCTTCCACGAATTGTTGACCCGGCAGGCCTGGCAGACCGGGATGCCGGGTAATGTTCTGCTGATCTCCGGTCCCTCCAAATCCGCCGACATCGAGCAGACCCTGGCTTACGGGGTCCACGGGCCGCAGAGGCTGGTGGTCTTAGTGCGATCCTGAATGATTTGGCGTTGTCCGGAGGATTCGACGTGTTGCGTTCGACGCACCAAGGCCCGCTCATCTATGGTGGCGGCAGTGCCGGCGTCTTAACGCAACCTACACCCACATCACCCCTCGCGTCGCCTGCCCGCGCGGACCTTGCATTGGGTGTAGGATGCGGTGAGTGCGGTGGTTCCGAGCTTGCCGGCCAGTGCACGCACTCCCCGCGCGGGTAGTGGTTAATATCTAAGTTAGAACATGACCAACGGCACTGGCCACTATGCCCCCTCTCCCGCCGGGAGAGGGT
>NZ_FLUY01000552.1 GCF_900092655.1 Candidatus Thiosymbion oneisti | reverse complement strand
TCGAAACCGCTCTTACGGATTTCGGCGCTGCTGTACGCGTATCGTCTACTCGGTAACAACAAAATTAGAACACTACCCGATTTTCTTTGACAATCCCGATGCGGCCAAATTCTGAATATCTACGGTTGTGACGATTTTTCCCATTATTTTTCCAAAAATGGTGACAGTGACACCTAACCAACACTGACTATGTGATAATCCTTATGTGTACATTTCCTTGCCGTCAAGCAAACGTAGCCAGCCTCTCACAATCCGGTATATAATCCAAATCATATTTACAATGAGAATGACATACCCTACCCCAATAAAGTACGTAACCAAACCTAGAATCAGCCATAACAGACTGAACCAAAATGTCCTGATCTGCCAACGGAAGTGAGAATCAAGCCATGTTTCTTGTACATCACCTTTTTTTATATAGTTGATTATGACGGCAACGATAAAGGTGATTCCGAGCAAAAACGAGGCAGCTTGAAGCGCATAAACGACAGTGGTTATTGTTTTTGCTGATTTTGTTTTCTCATCATCCATAATGACAAGTTCTTCACTCATTTTCCCGCCTCGGTTTGTATTAAAAATACCCAGTAGGAAGTAGGTTTTCTCACTCTACCGAACACTGCCATCCACTGGCGTCGGCACATCCGGTGCTGACACGGGGGCGGTCTCTTCCGGTGGGGCCGTCGTCTCCGGAACCGACACCGACGGCACATCTGCGGTGGGTGCCGTGGCCTGCGGGACCACCGGCACGTCGTCGCGGTTCAGACCGCCGCCGGTACCCGGAACCATCGGCACATCCTGCCGCGTCTCGACGGGTACAGGCACGGGGCTCGCCGGTATCTCGACGCCCTCCATCAGGCCCTTGGGCCCCTCTACCTGGCTCGCGAAATAGGCCAGTGCCATGCTGGTGAGAAAGAACAAGGCAGCCAGAACGGCGGTGGAGCGGGAGAGAAAGTTCCCGGAGCCGCGGGCGCCGAACACGGTCGCGGACGCACCGCTGCCGAATGCTGCCCCGGCGTCGGCCCCCTTGCCGTGCTGAATCAGGACCAACCCCACTAGGCCAATGGCTAAAAAGAGATGGAAGATATTGAGGACGATTTGCATAGTCTCTGTAAGAGGCTGTCTAAAAATTAAGATACTGATTTTAGGTCATAAAATCTGTAAATTTGCGCTCGTTCCCAGGCTCCAGCGTGGGAACGCTGTCTTGTCCGCTCCAGCGGACTTAGCTCCTCTGTACTGATCGGCGTTGGCGGTTAGCCTACCGAGACACTTAATCGACGCTGGAGCGTCAGATCCCTCCTCCGTCGGGACCAGGTTTGCTCCCACGCTGGAGCCTGGGGAGCCAGCCGAACAGTCTCTAAGGCTTTACCGCTACCCCTGTTTTAACCCTCTCTCGCCTAATTTGATCCCCTCTCCTCAACCCCTCTCCCGGCGGGAGAGGGACTTTTGCGACACCCTCCCTGGGGAGAGGGGCTTTAGGGGCCGATGCAACGATTCGTGTCCATTCGTGTGCATTCGTGGTTCTTGTTCCCGGCTGTTGTGCTCAGGTATGCCAGCGGCATCAGACGCTGTCGTTGGCGGCCTTGCAGATACCCAGAAAATCCTTGGCCTTCAGGGAAGCACCCCCGATCAGGCCGCCGTCGATATCCGGCTTGGCCATCAGCTCGGCGGCATTGTCGGGCTTCATGCTGCCGCCGTATTGAATCCGCAGCTTTTCGGCGACCCCCGCGTCCCGCGTCTTGATCCGACCGCGGATGAAGGCGTGCACCTCCTGGGCCTGTTCCGGCGTGGCGGTCTTACCGGTCCCGATGGCCCACACCGGCTCGTAGGCGATGACGCCGTCGGCGAGCGCCTTGATGCCCTCCAGCTTGATCACCGCATCCAGCTGGCGGGCGACGACCTCCTCCGTCACGCCCTTCTCACGCTCATCCAGGGTCTCGCCCACACACAAAATGGGCTTGAGACCGGCGGCCTGCGCCACGGCGAACTTCTTCGCCACCAGGGCATCGTCCTCACCATACAGAGTCCGGCGCTCCGAGTGACCCACGATCACATAGGTACAGCCGAAATCGAGCAGCATGGAGGCGGCCACCTCGCCGGTGAAGGCGCCGGACGTCTCTGTGGATAGGTTCTGACCGCCCCAGGGAATCGGCGTGCCCGCCAGCTCGGTCTGCGCCTGGGGAATAAAGATGTAAGGAGGACAGACCGCGACCTCACACTTATCGATAGCGCCGATCCCGGCCTTGATCCCGGCGAGCAGCTCACGCACGCTCCCCACAGACCCGTTCATCTTCCAGTTACCTGCGACCAAAGGCTGACGCATAATCACCTCCTCTAAAAAGGGCGTAACCATAGCTTTTCGACCGTTGAAAATCAACCACCAAGCGGTGCGCGATAGGGGGAGAGCTACCAGCTACCAGCTACCAGCCAGAGCGGTGGGCACAGCCCACCCGACAATCCCTTTGCGCCTTTGCGGTTCAAACCTATCTCCTTGCCCAGGGTGATGAGCCGATTTTTTCCTATCGGAAAGATTCGGCTCAAACCATAAACCGGGCGCGGACAAGTGGGTTGGGCGCGCCGCCTACCTGACTGGTAACTGGTAGCTGGTACACCTGCGCGTAATTAACGGAAACATTGCCCGTAACCATTCGATCCCCTCTCCCCGGCCCCTTCGCTGCGCTCGGGGCAGGCTCTCTCCCGGTGGGAGAGGGGCTTGTTGTGCCGGTCCGGAAGCATTCGGGTTAATTCGTGTCCATTCGTGGTTCTTGTTTCCGGTTTTTGTACGCAGCTGTACTAGTACCTAGTTTCATCCAATTTTGCTGGTTGTCATTTCGAGCGTAGCGAGAAATCCTTGTCCCGACGAAGGAGGGATCTTGTGACCTTGTGATTGTCTCATCACCCAAGATCTCTCCCTGCGGTCGAGATGACAGAGACTGGTTTTACCGAAAAATTTTGCTGAAACGGGGTACTAGGGGGCGTTCTCAATTGAGCTAACTCATCATTTTCTCTCGTTCCCACGCGCCGCGTGGGAACGCGGAAGCTCCGC
>NZ_FLUY01000894.1 GCF_900092655.1 Candidatus Thiosymbion oneisti | reverse complement strand
GGGTACTAGTACCTAGTTTCGGCTGATATTGCTGGTTTCCACCCGATCCCCTGTTTTCGACATAGATTGCAAGTTCATAGCCGTGATATAAGCGTGCTGGTAGACCCTGGTAGCATCGCTTAGGAGGTAC
>NZ_FLUY01000932.1 GCF_900092655.1 Candidatus Thiosymbion oneisti | reverse complement strand
TTAAGTTAAGCGTTACCGGTCGGCAAAGTAAGAAAAGAAACGACGAATCACGCGAATCCTCACGAAATTGTCATCCCGAACCGAA
>NZ_FLUY01000076.1 GCF_900092655.1 Candidatus Thiosymbion oneisti | reverse complement strand
CCACCGTTTTGCCATCCCTGGCCCTGGATTCCGGCAATCCCTGCCGGAATGACGAGGGAGGGGTTGGCAGACTTCAGCATTTAGAATTTATCCACTACC
>NZ_FLUY01001671.1 GCF_900092655.1 Candidatus Thiosymbion oneisti | reverse complement strand
CGGGTGCCTTGCGCCTGGTGAAGGTTATGGGCACAACCGACGATCCAGAGAAACTCAGCCAGCTCGTTGAGGCGCTGGGCAAGTTGGGTGAGCGGCTGCCGGCGGAGCAAGCGCAGGCGGGTGCCTTGCGTCTGGTAGAGGTTATGGGGTTAAAGGAGACAACCTCGCAAGCTTTTGTCTCACTAGCCGCCAGCCTCGGAGATCTACCGATAGCCCAGGACGCCACTGGCACTGGTATCGATACCGCCCCTGATCTGCTCCAGGCACCGATGGCCTTCGACAAGGATTCCGGGTATCCGGAGCACAAGACCCGCGAACAGCTGCTGCGCTATTACAGCCGCTTGGCCGGTGTCTTCGAGACTGCCGAAGCGTTCCAGACGACCGATGATCTGGTCGCCTGGGTGCGCAATAACAGGCCATCCCTCGATCTGACGCGCCCACCACGGAATCCGTTCCGGTAAAGCGATCCGAACCGGCAGCTCGTAGATCCTATAAAGGTCCGCAGTTATCTCTGGGATCTCCTCTGTGGGTTGTTTTATCCCTTAAGGTTAATCCGCTGCGGGCCTGCATAGGACCTACGCTGCCGGCGGAGATAATCGGCGTAGCGGAAGTTCATCGGTTTTGTCCTCTGTACGCGCGGATTGTGACGATTGCGTCCAGGTGAGTGCGTGGAAATCTTCCCGAAAATCGGCCCTCTTACAGGGCAATACCATTAAGTTAAGCGTCACCGGCGCCGTTTGTGATCGGTTGAGCGCTGTTTTTCATTCGCCCTCTCCCCAACCCCTCTTCCGCCGAGGGTGTCGCAAAAGTCCTTTCGAACCACAGAGGACACAGAGAAGGGCACGGGCCGATTCCCTACGTCCTCTGTGTTCTCTGTGGTTTAAACTTCACAGACTGGCAGCTGACACCACCGGTTTTACGACACTCTCCCGCCGGGAGAGGGGCTTTGAGGCTTAACTTAATGACATTGTCTTGCAGGGTCCGCCGAGCCAATCGGTTCTTTCTATTGTGCCAACCGCTATGCTAAAGTGATCACTTCAAAGTGACATTCGAGGGTTTGTGATGGAAGTTTCCGCGAAAGAGCTACGCCGAAAGACCCGTCTGCTGCTCGACACGGTCGAGCGCGGGCAAGCGGTGACCATCACCTATCGCGGTCGTGCCAAGGCCCGGGTGGTACCTATGAATCAGGGATCGGAGCGGGCGGAGTCGGTAAAGCAGGACGAGCTGTTCGGGCTCTGGGCCGACCGGGATGATCTGGTCGATCCGGAGACTTGGGTCCGGACCCTGCGGCAGAGCCGCTATCCGTGATCGTCGATACGGATGTACTGATCTGGTATCTGCGGGGAAGGCCGGAGGCTGCGGCTATCCTGGATACCTATGACCGGATTCGCTTGTCCGCCGTGACCTATATGGAGCTGGTGCAGGGGATGCGCAATGCGGACGAGCTGCGGGCCTTGCGCAGCACCTTGGCCAGCGGGCGGTGGCAAGTGCTGCCGATCACGGAGGCCATTTCTATGCGGGCCATGACCTATGTGGAGGAACATTTCTTATCCGGTTCTCTGCAGCTGGCCGACGCCCTGATCGCGGCCACCTGTATCGAGCATGGAGAGCGCTTGGCGACCGGGAACCTCAAGCACTACCGGATGATCGCCGAGCTATCCATTCAGCCGTTCCGGATCAGTAGCTCCTTGCCCTAGGACGGCGAGCGTGCTCGACATTGGCCTGTGGTTGTTGGCCGCGGAGCGGTCCAGGTTGGATTGAGTATGGGAAAAACGGCATCTTTTATCCGCAGATTACGCAGATTGGTAGTGGTAAATTTTTAAATGGTTAGCATAGAAAGGTTCACTATGCCCCGTTGCTTGATTTGATCCCCTCTCCCCGGCCCTCTCCCGGCGGGAGAGGGGTGCTGCGTGTGGCGTGCCCAACCCACTGCTCGTGGCGATGTTTCCATTTAGACCTTAACCACTACCAGGCGCGCCTTCCCAGGTTGGTATGTGCCAGCGGGGCCAAACGCGCCGTAACCGGACAATGCGGGATGTCGAATCCGCGACGGAGCAGGCGGGTACGCACGATCGAATGTCGGGTTACGGCGCGTTCGAAGATGTTTGCATCCCTCACCATCGGAAGACGCGCCTAACCCGACCGACAAGACTTAGCTTAATGGCCTTGGCATTAATAGAGGGCGTTCAACATCCGGCTGCGGTAACGGGTCACCAGATCGCCTTGTCCGCCGAGCATGGCAAAGATCATGAGCATACCCTTGCGGCCGGCGTCGTCGGCGAAGGCGCGGTCCCGCTTCATCAGCTCCAGGAGTTGTTCGAGTGCACCTTCGAAATCACCACGCGCCACCAGGTGGGCCGCGAGTCTATGCCGGGCGTCACTGTCCTTGGGGTCTGCTTCCAACCTGGATACCAGGGTTGCTTCCGGCGGCGAATCGACCTGGATTGCCGCGAAGCCGACTTGTCCCTTCAGGCGCGCTACTTCGGGATCATCGGCCAACTCCCGCGGCAGGTCATCGAGTATCGCTTGGGCACCCTGGACATTGCCCGCCGCCGCTTCGATTTCGGCCTCGACCAGGCGGACACGGGCATTCTCCGGCTCGGCCTCCCGCGCCTGCTCGATGATGCGGGCCGCACCCGCTCGGTCACCGGCGTTCAGCAACCCCCGGGCCTGGGCCAGGAGTCGGTCCGACTCGCGGGGCAGGTGGCGTTCGAGAAACTCACGGACCTGGGGCTCGGGCAGGGCGCCCATGAACTGGTCGATGGGTCGCCCATCCTTGAAGAGTTGCACCGTGGGCAGGCTGCGAATACCGTACTCGACGGCAAGCGCCTGTTCTTCCTCGGTGTTTACCTTGGCAACCAAGAGTTTTCCGCCGTAGGCGTCCGCCAGGGACGCGAGCACCGGCATCAACATCCGGCAGGGTGCGCACCAATCGGCCCAGAAGTCCACCAGCACCAGGCGCTCATGGGAGCCTTCGACGACGACGCGCCGGAAGCTTTCGGCCGTGACCGCGATGACGTAGGGTGAATCCGCCATGACCTTCGTTACTCCTTATTGGAAGCTTGCTCTAAGCCCGTAAATAGGTGTGCAATCGTTTGAATCAAGCAGGCGGGGCGTTCGAGGTCCGGCGATCCTCCCGATTCGGTGTGCAAGGAGACCGAAATGTCGAACCTAGTCCATGTGGTCTGTCCCGAGTGCGATGCGGTCAATCGAGTCCCGCGGAATCGTCTCGGCGCGGACGCCAAATGCGGAAAGTGCCGTGCGCCGCTCTTTTCCGGTGTCCCTGTGGTCCTGGATGAACGGCGGATTGCGCGTCATATCGAGCGCAGCCGGTTGCCCCTGGTGGTCGATTTCTGGGCGCCCTGGTGTGGCCCCTGCCGGATGATGGCACCGGCGTTCGAGGCGGCCGCGCGGGTGTTGGAACCGCAGGCGCGCCTAGTGAAGGTCAACACGGAGGAGGCCCAGGTTACGGCCGGCCGATTCGGCATTCGCAGTATTCCGACCCTGGTCCTCTGCAAAGACGGACAGGAGGTAACCCGTACCACCGGCGCCATGGATACCGACCGCTTAGTGGCCTGGGTTCGGCAGTGGCTATAAGCGATGCACTCCCGGCGCCGGACCGAGCTGCCGCGTGGGAGCACGGAAAGCAAAGGAGTGGTAGCGTGCGCATCCGGCTCCAGGGTCAAGCGGCCCAGATTGCCTTCGGCCGGCGTATCGCCACGCATCTTCGCCCCCCCTGTACCATCTATCTGCAAGGTGATCTGGGCACCGGCAAGACCACCCTCGTGCGCGGCATTCTACGCGGACTCGGCCATGCAGGCCCGGTCCGCAGCCCGACCTATACACTGCTCGAACCCTATGAGCTGGGGGCCATGGACCTCTACCACTTGGACCTCTACCGGCTCAGTGATCCGGAAGAACTCGAATACCTGGGCCTGCGCGACCTGTTGGACGGCCGGAGCCTGCTGCTCGTGGAATGGCCGGAGCGGGGACGGGGCGCCTTGCCGGTGCCGGATTTGACCATCCGCATCGAGCATGCGGGCGAGGCCCGTAGCTTGGAGCTGACGGCCCATGGACCGTGTGGCAGAGTGCTGGAAGCGCATTTGTGGCTTGCTGAATGATGCTGAAAGCCTCAGAGGCTGTCTAAAAACTAAGTCATTGATTTTTATGGAACCGTACCCGTAGCCCACCGGTCAGGCGTAGTATTTGGTGGGCACAGCCCACCCTACAGGTTAGTTGGTTGGTAGTGGTAAATCTTTAACTGGCAGAGGGTAGGTCAGACCGCTATGCGGGTCGGCGGACTTGGACTATCAACCACT
>NZ_FLUY01000441.1 GCF_900092655.1 Candidatus Thiosymbion oneisti | reverse complement strand
TGCCGGAATCCAGGGCCAGGGATGGCAAAACGGTGGAGTTCAAAGCATTAGGTCGCATTTAAATTTAACCACTACCCG
>NZ_FLUY01000306.1 GCF_900092655.1 Candidatus Thiosymbion oneisti | reverse complement strand
AAGCTGGTAGGTTGGGCCACTAAAGTGGCCCTCGGCGGACTCAACCGCCGACTGAAGATAATCCATCTGGAAGATGGGGGTTTGTACCTCGATCCGCCTACGGCGGACTGAAGTTTTTGGAGACAATCAAAGTCGCTGATACCGTAGGGGAATTTCATGGATGATCTTGCTCCAAATGATTTTGCTGCACAAAATCAGCTGGCTTGATTGAAAAACCAGCAGTCGGGGGTTCAAATCGGGATCATAGAACCACGTTTTTCATCGGATTCATCATCCTAACAATTATTTCGGTCTTGATGCTTCACTCTCCCTTCCTACTGTACCTCTTTCATTGTCAGAAGGGTGAGCCTCAACGTGACCGTTTTTCCGATACGTTGAAATATGATCAAAGGCCAAAGGAAAATTGCCAGGTCACATAGACCGTTGAACTCATCGGCACCGCACGGTAAGCGGAATCAGGATGCCCACCGAAGGCCCGCAACCCTAATTCCAGATGTTGATTGTTGTGTTCACGGGATAGTGAGGCGGTTGCAACCCAGCCACTATCCTCCGGCGTGTAAAGCAGATCCAGGGCGCCATCTGTCGCATTTCCACTGTCGTATGAGAGTCGTAACAACAGATTTTGTTGTAGAAGGTTCGACTGGGAGAAGAACCGAGAGCTTTCCCCTATATTGCTATATACCGCACCGTCGATTCCCGTTCCCAACAAGCCACGTTGAGTGCGCGTGAGTTCCCGCAAGTCATCCCATTCGTCTTTCGAATAGGCAGAATCATCGAACCAAAACTCGCCTAATAGAGAAATGCCGGATGGGTGGGTCCAGGTGGTTCCCAATAATGCCTTGATCCCATGCCGGAAAGAGATCTCTTGCATGGGGTTACCCGTTGCCAGCAATGAGCCGTCTTGTATGGTCAGATTGTTGAGCCGTTTGTGATGGGCACCTTGCAAAATTGCCTGCGTGGTGAGCTAAGCGAGGGTAAAATCACGCCAGTCCAAAATGAATGCTCATC
>NZ_FLUY01000363.1 GCF_900092655.1 Candidatus Thiosymbion oneisti | reverse complement strand
TTAGACAACAGGGAATGTAACAGACGAAATGGTTCAAGAATACTTGGAGCATCACCGTCACCCATCCAATATGGATACAGGAAACATTATCCTGGAATG
>NZ_FLUY01000542.1 GCF_900092655.1 Candidatus Thiosymbion oneisti | reverse complement strand
ATACGGTTAGCATTTTGATGGTCCATATTGTATGGGTCACTAAATATCGTTACCCAGTATTAAAAGGAAATATTCAAAAGCGATGCCGAGAACTTATCATTCAGGTATGTGATGCGGAAGATGTTCATATTCTGAAAGGAGTCGTA
>NZ_FLUY01000726.1 GCF_900092655.1 Candidatus Thiosymbion oneisti | reverse complement strand
CCCAAGGGTATCTGGTTGCCGCCGCACTCCAAAGGGCGGTAAGCCGATACCGGCAGGATGCGTTCCGAACGGGGAGTGAATGACCGTAGCCGACATTTCATCTCCGCTGTGTTCTCTGGTGCGCCAGGCGAAGCTTGGTCAGTCGAGCAACCTGAAAGATGGTTGCCATATAAATTGCGGATAGACATGTAGCTGCGGTCGGTCACGTGGAGATCACTCGCGAGAAGACCCGCGTGATCAAGCTGACCAGGCCTGGGGCGAGCCTGGAGTTTCGGGGCTACAACTTCCGGTACGAAAGGGATCGCTTCGGGTGTGCCAAGCGGTATCTCCCCCGCGTCCCGAGTGCCTAGGCGTGTGCCCGAGCGCGCGACAAGCGGCGGGGGATAATCAACTCGGAACGGAGTCTGATTCTGATCCCCAAGCTGATTAGGCCGGTCAATGGTCAGGTCCGAGGATGGGCGAATTACTTCGGCAACGGCCAGAGTCGTGCCGCTTTTCGAGCCATGAACTGGTTTCTCCAGCACCGCTTGGTGCGGCACCTGAAACGTCGGAGCCAGCGCCCCGATCGGCCACCGGAAGGGGTGACATGGTATGCACACCTCGACAAGCAACTGGGCTTGTTGCAACGCTAACGGCTGGTCTCCCCAGCGAAAGCTTCGGATGTGAAGGCAACAGGAAAGCGCCGTGCGGGAGAACCGCATGCGGCGTTTGACGAGGGGGGCAGGCGAACCCGGCTAGGATTCGGCTCGTGAGGCACCGCCAGACGAAAGGGGCGGAAACAGATAGGCCGGATCTACGGACGGGGAACGCCTGCCCTCTACTCTACTGGTGAAACGAAAAATCCCTGCAAGCGGTGAACGGGTCGGGATTTGCCACTTAAGACATGAAGATTTTGGGGAGGGTGGTTCATCCCTGAAAGCTATGAATCTGCAAGATCGAT
>NZ_FLUY01000295.1 GCF_900092655.1 Candidatus Thiosymbion oneisti | reverse complement strand
ATTACCGCGAGGAAAACCTCTATGATAGAATACTGACTCTGCTGAAAGAAAATCCACTCTAAAGTTATCTAGACCCTA
>NZ_FLUY01000928.1 GCF_900092655.1 Candidatus Thiosymbion oneisti | reverse complement strand
ATGTCGGCGGTCCCGGGCCGGCTGGGACCGCCGTCTTTCAGACGGCTTACGGACCCCATCACCAGCTGGCGGCAACGGTCAG
>NZ_FLUY01000294.1 GCF_900092655.1 Candidatus Thiosymbion oneisti | reverse complement strand
GAGAACGACCGACCCATCGTGCTGTTACTGGACGAGGTGGATAGCCTGGTGGGAGATACCCTGATCTCGCTGCTGCGCCAGATCCGGGCCGGCTACCCGGATCGTCCCCAGGCCTTTCC
>NZ_FLUY01000296.1 GCF_900092655.1 Candidatus Thiosymbion oneisti | reverse complement strand
TATCCCCACAAATCAGCCTCTGGCTCCCACGCTCCAGCGTGGGAGCAAATCCAGACGCTCCAGCGTCATGAAACCTTAGCCGCTGGAGCGGCCACAACGGCATTCCCACGCTGGAGAGACTGTGAAAGAATTCGTTTTCCCCGGAAGTGGTGGGATGAAGCCACCATATTTCATACTAAATTCTGTCTCATATAGGATTTAAGAGAAGTATTTTCGGCCTAAAGTAGGATAATTATGTTGTGCTGTCCCTATGGCTCCGAAAATCCAGTAATACTTTCACAGTCTCTAGAGCGTGGGAACGAGCCATTAGGGCATCGTGGCCGCTCATTCGCTCCATAACTCGTTGTTTTAGATTGCAATAATATGGGGATACCTCAGGGTCTATCCCTATTTTCCTACGCACCTTCTGCTTGGGTGTATTATTAAGCTACATTTGCAGTCAAAGCCATTGTTTCATCATCAATTTTCTGTAGTACCTTTTGAATGTGATGTACTTCATTTTCTTCAAACAGAGCTTCTCCACATTGGGTACACACCCACGCGGGGATCGACTCCCATGAAATATGGTAACCGTTTCGATCAACGTTAAATGGCGCATTTCCTTTAACCATTCTGCCTTTACAATGAAAGCATTCCATATTCTACCTCCGAGATTTAAAATTGGCCGACCATTGGTCAGGTGCTGGTAAGTATGCTGTAATTATAGCCAAATATTCAGTTTTTGGCGCACAAACAACATGGATGGCGCGATTATGTTTGACATGATAAATCAAGCAGCTTTTGCCTCTTCTATCTTCGGGGTATTCTTCAATAATTTCGCCGTATAATACTGCGTCTCTTACTTCTCCATCAGTAATTATCCTAGGGTCTAGATAACTTTAGAGTGGATTTTCTTTCAGCAGAGTCAGTATTCTATCATAGAGGTTTTCCTCGCGGTAA
>NZ_FLUY01000291.1 GCF_900092655.1 Candidatus Thiosymbion oneisti | reverse complement strand
ATCACTTATCACTTATCACTTATCACTTATCACTTATCACTTATCACTTATCACTTATCACTTATCACTTATCACTTATCA
>NZ_FLUY01000101.1 GCF_900092655.1 Candidatus Thiosymbion oneisti | reverse complement strand
GCTCCAGCGTGGGAACGAGCGTGAAATTTGCAGATTTTATTCCCTAAAATCAGTATCTTAATTTTTAGACAGCCTCTAAGGAGTAGGTATGCAAAATATCGAAGTTAACAAAGCGCTCAACGCTTGGCCACCGATGGCCGGAATGATTTACGTGCCGCTTCTTAGAACTGCCGCACTTTGATATTCAAGGTCCGGATGCGATAGGCGATCTGCCGCGGGGTCATGCCGAGTAGCCGGGCGGCCTTGGCCTGGACCCAGCCGGCCGCTTCCAAGGCGGCGATGACCCGTTCGCGCTCATCGAGGTTCGAGTCGTCTGGATTGACCGTCGGGGCGGGGGCGGCGGGCGGCGCTTGGTCATGATCCGCCACACCTGTGTCGAGTCCGGCCAGACTGATCACCTCCCGGTCGATCACGCCCTGTTCGCTCATAACCGCAGAGCGTTCCAGACAGTTCTCCAGCTCCCGCACATTGCCCGGCCAGTCGTGGCGGATCAGGACCCGCAGGGCGCTGTCGGTGATTCTGAGCCCCCGACCTTGCGCCTTACCGATCTTGGCGATCAGAAAGCGCGCCAGCTCCGGCACGTCCTCGCTGCGCTCCCGCAAGGCGGGCATATAGATGGGCATGACATTGAGCCGGTAGTACAGATCCTCCCGGAACTCTCCGGCCTTGACCCCGGACTCCAGGTCCCGATTGGTGGCGGCGATGATGCGAACATCGACCTTCAGGGTGCGGGTACCGCCGACCCGCTCGAATTCGCCTTCCTGGAGCACGCGCAGCAGCTTGACCTGAAAGACCCGGCTGATCTCACCGATCTCGTCGAGGAACAGGGTGCCGCCGGCGGCCTGTTCGAAGCGCCCCTTGCGTTGGGTACTCGCGCCGGTGAAGGCCCCCTTTTCGTGTCCGAACAGCTCGGACTCCAACAGATTGTCCGGTAAGGCGGCGCAGTTGAGCTTGACGAAGGCGTTGCGCGCCCGCGGGGAGTTGTAGTGGATGGCGTTGGCGATCAGCTCCTTGCCGGTACCCGAGTCGCCGCGGATGAGAACCGTGGTATTCCATTTGGCCACCTGCCGCACCTGGTCGAAGACCAGCTGCATGCCTTGGGAGTGGCCGATAATACCGGCGAACCCATGCTCCCCCCGCACCTGCCGCCGTAGTGTGTCACGCTCATCCTGCAATACCCGGCGCTCCGCATCGACCATGTGAGACAGACGCACCGCCTGACCGATCAGGTTGGCGACCATCTCCAGAAACCGGGCGTGCTGATCCAGCAGACCGTCCACCATGGGTGGTTGGGCCGCGAAGACGCCCACGGCTCCCTCCGTACCGATGCGGATCGGTACCCCGATGAAGGGCAGCTGCGGATCGTAGACGCCGAGCTTGTTGAGGAAACGAGGCTCGTCGGCGACCCGGGAGACGATCCAGGGCCGATTGCGTTCGAGAATACTTCCAATCACTCCCTCGCCTGACTGGTAGCGGACCGCCGCGAAGGGGGCGGCATCTCCCGCGTGGAGGGCACTGACCATCAGCTCGCCGGTATCCTGGTCCACCAGACTGACCATGCCCTTACGCATGCGCCCCCGTCGATGTAGGACCTCCAGCACCGCCCGCAGCGTTTGACTCAGATCGAGTGAACGGCTCAGCACCGAGCTCACCTCGAACAAGGTGGCGAGCTGGGCCTCGAACAGCTCCTGGCGATGTCCGACCTCGCCGCCGCGCCTGTCATTTTTTGCCGTCATAGCCGGCTGCGGGGACTCATTCGTCCACCGGGACCGCGGTCAGGGAAAGCCGGACCCGGCAACCCGCGGCGAGCCCCGAGTCGATTTCGATGCAGCCGCCGTGCTGATTGACGATCTCCTGGGCCAAGGTAAGTCCCACCCCCGCGCGGCCACGGCGGTTACGCCAACCGATGAAGAAGGGCTCGAATACCCGCAGGCGCAGGTCTTGCGCGATGCCCGGACCATTGTCTTGAATCGTCACCTCCACGCCGGTGGCGAGCGCCCGGGTCATCAGACGCAGCACCCGGTGTGTCTTGCCGGTCTCGTTCAGCGCCAAAATGGCGTTGTCGATCAGGTGCTTAAACAGGGATCTGAGCTGATTCTGGTGTCCTGTGAGCCGGGGCAATACCGGGGTCGGCTGCCATTCCACGACGATGCCGGTGGCCAGCAGGCGATCCGTCTCGATCTCCAGCACTTGACGCAACAGCTCATTGACATTGACCGGGGTCCCGGCCTCCTTGGGCTCCTCGGGCAAGGCCGCCTGCAAGGTCGCCTTGGCCCGGTGCCCGGAGGCGCTGATCTGGGCCAGCATGGCGGCGAGGGTCGCCGGCTCGCCCTTGCCCCGCTCCAGCATGCCGATCGCGGCCTGGATGACATTCAGCGGGCCCTGCATCTGGTAGCAGGCCGCCGACAGCGCCTCCCGCATCCCGTCCATCATCTGTTGCTCCGCCAGACGTGCGCGCAGGTTCTCGAGGTGCGCCCGCTCGACCTCGCGGCGCCGGATAGTAATGTCGTTGGCAAGCAGGAGCAGGTGCCGTCCGCCGCTCCGGTGGCGACTGAAATCGCCATGCACACCTGCGTCCGTCTCGCCGGTCAGGGTACCGGAGCAGGCAAACCAGCGGGGGCCACCGCCGGGGAGCTCGAGGTTGACCTCCACGTCCTTGAAGCTGCGCCCCGCTCGCAGTGCCTCCAGGGGATCGAAGCCCGCTTGCTCCCGGAGTGCCTGACGCAGGACCGCGATGGGCTCCTGTCCGTGCAGAGCATCCAGCAGTTGCCGGTACTCGTGGTTATCGAGACACACCTGGCCGGATTCGTCGAGGGACACCACGAGCACCGGCACCGCCTCGAGCACTGTCTCGAAGCAGATTCTCGGCGGTAAGGACGCGGCCGGGTCGCCGGCCGTCGCCTGCAAACGCTCGATGACCTCGTGCGGGGTCCCGGCCGGCGGGTCCGCCAAAAACCGGCCCACGGCATCTGCGGCGCTGGATGGGCCATGATCGGATAGGCTGCGATCGGAAAGGCTTCGAGTGGCCACGCGCGGTCCTCCTGGTGCACCTGTAGAGAAAGCTGCAAGATCCGTTCCGCTTCGTCGCCCCTGTGATTCGAACCGGCACTCGGACCCGCACCTGCTCGCGGGACATCGACCGGGAGGCTCCCGGTTACCTTGTCGCAACGGATGTTTTCCAACCGGCTTGGACTTGCGGTTCAAGCGAATCTAAGATTATATTTTAATATAACTTAGACGATGGAGGTACAACATGTACACAACCAGTCTACGAAAGGTCGGCGGCTCGGTGATGCTGGCCGTCCCACCGGCCATCCTCGACCTGCTGCACTTGCAGGCCGGTGCCACGGTCGGTCTGGCCATCGATCAGGGCCGCCTGGTGGTCGAACCGACGCCGCGACCGCGTTACCGCCTGGATGAACTACTGGCCCAGTGCGACGCCGCGGCCGAAATCAGTGCGGAAGATCGTATCTGGTTCGATGGCAAACCGGTCGGAAGCGAGTTGTTGTAATGGAGCGTGGCGATATCTTTCTGGTCTCCCTGGACCCGACCTCGGGCCATGAACAACGAGGAACGCGGCCAGTCCTGGTGGTGTCTCCGGCAGCCTTTAACCGACTGACGAAAACGCCGGTGGTATTGCCGATCACCCGTGGCGGCAACTTCGCCCACACGGCCGGCTTCGCCGTGTCACTGGTGGGGGCGGGAACCGACACCACGGGCGTTGTGCGGTGTGATCAACCCCGCGCCATCGACTTGGGCTCGTGCAACGCCCGTAAACTGGAACGGGTGCCGCCGGCGGTCATGGATGAAGTGCTGGCGAAGCTCACCGTGATTTTCGAGTGAGATTCGCCATAAAGCAAAGGATAAGGACTGCGACGACCATTCGCGTCGAACGCTTCCATTCCTCTCCGTCGCACTTGTGATCCGAACTACCGTGTGGGTCCAGGTGTCCCCTGGGTCGAACATCGACCGGGGCATCCCCGCCGTTATGTCGCATTTGCGACAAGCCCCGTAGAACAGAAAGCGCTCGCGGCGGGATGCGCTACGCTTCCCCGCCCTACCCTTTTGCGACACCCTAGCTGCGGGAGACCACAAATCACGCGAGGCTCTTTATGACAGCCAACGATCATCGAAGCGTTCCCCCGGACGTTTTGGAGTGCGGCGGCCACTTCACCCCGCTGCTTACCGGAACCGACAGTGCGAGGCATAAGCCGGGGATCGGTCAAGTGGCACCATCCTGCCGCCGCTTTGGATTGGACCACGCATCCGTCCCCAGCAAAGGTGTTGCGACCAGGGGAAAGCGCCGTCGCCGCGGCGCGGGAGGAACCGAAGGGCCCGGATTCCCGGCCAACGCCGCTGGTATCCCC
>NZ_FLUY01000405.1 GCF_900092655.1 Candidatus Thiosymbion oneisti | reverse complement strand
AGTCCATCGGTCAGCTCCAGCGGCTTACCAGCCTTTATCTCGGCAGTAACCAGCTCTCGAAGTTGCCCGAGTCCATCGGTCAGCTCCAGCGACTCACTCGCCTTGATCTCAGCAACAACCAGCTCTCGAAGTTGCCCGAGTCTATCGGTCAGCTCCGGCAGCTCACCCGCCTTGATCTTATCTTCAACCAGCTCTCGAATCTCCCCGAATCTATCGGTCAGCTCCGGCAGCTCACCAGTCTTGATCTCAGCAGCAACCAGCTCTCGGAGCTGCCCAAATCCATCGGTCAGCTCCGGCGGCTCGCTCGCCTTGCTCTCAGCGATAATTGGCTCTCGGAGCTGCCTGACGGGATTGGCGATCTGAAGGATCTGCGCGAACTGGAGCTAGATGGCAACCCGTTGTCCGATTCCCTCACCGCCGCTGTCCGGTCCGGTTCGGGCGCTGTATTGGCGTATTTGCGTGCGAAGGCCGCCCGCTTGTATGAGGCCAAGCTCTTGATTGTAGGCGAGGCCGGTGCCGGCAAGACCAGCTTGGCGCGGAAGCTGCTGGACCCGGCGGCGCCCTTACCGGAGGAGGGAGAATCGACACTCGGCATCAATGTGTATCGGGATTGGCGCTTTCCCTATGCACCGACTAACCGTATCGAAGCTAAGGCCATTGATCCCCCCTCTCCCCAACCCTCTCCCAAGGGGCGAGGGAGCCAACGGGGCATGACTTTCGAGTTTCTTAGTAATTCCCAAGCGTCCGAGCAAGCTCAAGAGATGTCGGCCAATATCTGGGATTTCGGCGGCCAGGAGATCCAATACGCTACCCATCAGTTCTTCCTGACCCCGAATGCCCTCTATGTGTTGGTGGCGGATGCGCGTCGGCAGGAGACGGATTATGACTATTGGCTCAAGATCATCCGGCTGCTGGGCCAGGACGGCGCACCCGAGCGTAGGACGCCGGTGCTGGTATTGCTGCATGAGAAAGCGAACCGGCAGGTGACGGATTTCGATCTGGGCACCTATCGGCGGCGCTTTCCGGAGCTGGTCATCGAGACCGCGGAGGCGGATCTGGCAAACCTGGCGGATGGCCGGATCGAGAACCTGCGCATTCGCATCCAGCAGCTGCTCTCCAAACTGCCCCATGTGGGCGAGCGGCAGCCGGCGGCCTGGCGGCCGATACGCGCGGCGGTAGAAGAGCGGCAAGCGGAGCACCATCTGGGCTTCGGGCAGTTTCGCGTGCTCTGTACCGAGCATGGCATCGACCAGGAAGCGGCCGCGCGGGTGCTGCTGCGCTATCTGAGCTTTGTGGGCAGCTGTGTCTATTTCGACCGGGACCCGTTGCTCAAGGATTTCATCATCACGGACCCCCAATGGGCCGTGAATGCCCTGTATTTGGTGCTGGATCGCGACGAGGTGCAGAACCGACAGGGGCGGCTGCGCCGCCGATTTTTCTATCAAACACTCGCCGCCGAGGGCTACCAAGAGTACGAGATCGACCGGCTGTTCCGGTTGTTGCAGAAGGACCAGTTCGAGATCTGTTTTCCGCTGGAAGGCAGCGACGGCGAGCTCCATATCGTGCCCCAGCTCTTGTCCACCGTTACACCGGAGTATAAGTGGGAGCAGCGGGATAATCTCCATTTCGAGTATCAGTATCCCTTCATGCCTAAGGGCCTACTAGCACGCTTGATCGTGCGCCTGCATGAGCGCTTGGAGGCCGGTAAAGACGGCCAGCCGCTGATCTGGCGCAAAGGCGCAGTCCTGTGCTCCCCAGATGTCGGCGCCGAGCTTGCCCGAGCCGAGCTGGTGGAGACGGAAGATCCCAGGGGCGGTAAGGTCCTGCGGCTGCGGGTGGCCGGGCCGGCCATGGCACGTCGGCAATTGCTGGCCGTGCTGCGCCATGAGATCGCAGGCACCCATGCCCGATCCTTCAGCGGACTGGAGGTAAACGAGCGGGTGCCCTGTAGCTGTTCGGTCTGCGCCGAGGCCGTTGAGCCCAGGATGTATGACTACCGTGATCTGGAGAAATATGTCTCCAAAGGCCGCGGTAACGTCTCTTGCCCCGAGAGCGGAGACGATGTATCGATCTCCGCAATGCTGGAGGGGTTGGTGGGCACGGCCGGTGCCCAACCGCCGGCACTCAGCAGCGGCACAGCGGGGGCGGGCAATGAACTGGATCGCCTGTCTGACAGGGACAATTCATCCCTTGAGCGGCTGCTCTTAGCCGCACTCCGGGTACCGCAGCCAGTCAATGTGCAGGTCAATCCCGAACTGCACCAGTACATGTCCGTGCAACAGCAAGCGACTATCAGCATTGAAGTGCGCATCGAGCAGAAAAACCAGGTCTGCAATGCGCTCGGCGGTCTGCTCGATAATCTGGCCGAAGACGCCGAGGCGTCCGATGCCGATCCTGCCGCGGTCGAGCGGCTCAAGTTGGAGCTGGACAAGGTCCAAGGGGCGCTGAAAAAGCTGGAGGACAACCAGGATCTCGATGACAAGCAAAAGACCCGCGGCCCTTTACAGCGGCTCAAGGGGTTTGTGGATAAGATCGCCGACGCCCAAACCAGTCTTGGCAAGCTGGTCAAGGCCGTCGCAGGCGGCAGCGAAACCACCCGCAAGGCCATTGAGCTCTATAACAAGCTCGCCCCCCTATTCGGTATGTAGCCTATCCCCAACCCGTTTTCCAAATCCAACAAAACGTAGGGTGGGCTGTGCCCACCGGGGTTGTGCCCACCGGTGCCCACCGACTCATCCGGCTGCGATGAGGTCGCGGGACAGTTTGAACCCCAAGGGCACATATTGAGTATAGGAAAATACAGATACGAACCTGTAAGAGGCCGTCTAAAAACTAACCCATTGATTTTCATCTGGCATTGATTTTCGGCTGGCTCCCCAGGCTCCAGCGTGGGAGCAGAC
>NZ_FLUY01001736.1 GCF_900092655.1 Candidatus Thiosymbion oneisti | reverse complement strand
ACCTTGCTGGATACGTCGCTAAATCCAAAGCGGCGGCGGGTTTGCACTGTACCTGCCGGCACCCCCGGTTACACCAGGTA
>NZ_FLUY01000269.1 GCF_900092655.1 Candidatus Thiosymbion oneisti | reverse complement strand
ACCTTTTACGACACCCTCGGCGGGAGAGGGGTTGGGGTGAGGGCGAAAAAAACAGCGCACGATCGATCACAAACCGCGTCG
>NZ_FLUY01000621.1 GCF_900092655.1 Candidatus Thiosymbion oneisti | reverse complement strand
GCCGAGTACAAATTGCAATCCGACGCCTTCGGTTCTTCCAGCACGATGGGCGGCGCGCCCAACACCGGCCCGGTCTTCCACTGCGAATTCACCGCCCTGGATGCCAAAACGCCCTATCGTCCACC
>NZ_FLUY01000407.1 GCF_900092655.1 Candidatus Thiosymbion oneisti | reverse complement strand
TGTCCCCATCCCGGACAAGCACAAGGCCGTCGCCAGCCAGGGCCGCCTCAGTGGCAAGCATTTCCATTACAACGGTGTTATAGCGGCCCCGCCGGCGAGTTGTTGCCCCCGCGCGGTCAGCCGCACCAGAAGAACGGCATTCGGCGTACTCGCTACAGCCGT
>NZ_FLUY01001259.1 GCF_900092655.1 Candidatus Thiosymbion oneisti | reverse complement strand
CAGTTTGGAAGCAGATCATCACGCATCACATTCGAAAACCACCAACAAACCATCGTGGGGATCCTCACGGAACCCGAAACGACTCCCCCGTATCCGATCGTCGTGATG
>NZ_FLUY01000482.1 GCF_900092655.1 Candidatus Thiosymbion oneisti | reverse complement strand
TAGCTGGCAATAGCTCCGTATTATAGCGGTGCAGGAAGAGTTTCAAACAGATCTCGTGCATTTTAACGCATTTGGAAAAAGATAACGTCTTAC
>NZ_FLUY01000786.1 GCF_900092655.1 Candidatus Thiosymbion oneisti | reverse complement strand
GGCGTCCCACAGGCGCAGATTGCCGTCATCGCCGGCCGAGACCAAGCGGCTGGCGTCCGGCGACCAGCCGCAGGCCCGGACCCAACCCTGGTGCCCCTCGAGTACCGCCAGACACTCGCCGCTGGCGGCGTCCCACAGGCGCAGATTGCCGTCATC
>NZ_FLUY01000268.1 GCF_900092655.1 Candidatus Thiosymbion oneisti | reverse complement strand
CTCTGACCGTTGCCGACAGCTGGTCATTGGGTGGGTAAGCCGTCTGAAAGACGGCGGTCCCAGCGTCCCCGGAACCGCCGACACTTTGTCGGC
>NZ_FLUY01000348.1 GCF_900092655.1 Candidatus Thiosymbion oneisti | reverse complement strand
GACTGCCAACGATCATGGAAGGGTATCACCGGACGTTTTGGAGTGCGGCGGCAATCTCACCCCGATGCTTACCGGAACCTACAGCGCTAGGCATAAGCAGGGGATCGGCCAAATGGCACGAGCCTGCCGCCGCTTTGGATTTGGCGATGTATCCGTTCCCGGCACAGGTGTTGCGGCCAGGGGAAAGCGCCGTCGCCGCGGCGCGGGTGGAACCTAAGGGCCCGGATTCCCGGCCAACGCCGCTGGTATCCCCCGTGGCTGAGGTTCGATGCGGCCGCGCCGCTTTGCCGGCGCAC
>NZ_FLUY01001070.1 GCF_900092655.1 Candidatus Thiosymbion oneisti | reverse complement strand
ATTTCATCAATAGCTGATTAATCGTCGGGCGGCTTACATCACTCAACTCCGCAATTTTCGAGGCCGGTAAATCGTGCACAAAATAGCGTATAATTGCCCTGAATTTAGCCTCTGAAAGGTGTGAACGCCTAAAATACCTATTTTTTCCTTGCATAACATAACCTTAGCATGCAGTTGTAGATGCTAAAGTTATCTAGACCC
>NZ_FLUY01000517.1 GCF_900092655.1 Candidatus Thiosymbion oneisti | reverse complement strand
CGGGCAGGCGTGCGGCCTGGGCACGGGCGACGCCTGGCTTGTAACCTCTCGCCATCAATCTCACCCTCTCGGATCGAACTCGACCGGGAGTTTTCCCTCGCCATGACCAGGGGCGAATTCTTTTACAGTCTCTCCAGCGTGGGGAGCCAGCCGGAAATCAATGTATTAGTTTTTAGACAGCCTCTAACTCTAACCGACTGTTTTTCATGTGTTAAATAGCCACAACACCCACGCGGTTCGCACCGTGGACCCTAGGCTAACCGCTTGATTGACCGTAGCAATCCTAAATGATTTGGCGCGGTTTGGGGGATTCGACGTGTTGCGTTCGACGCCCAACGGTTCGTTGGTCTACGGCCAGGCCGGTGCCGGCGTCTTAACGCAACCTACCCCCACATGATCCCCCGCGCGGCCTGCACGCGCGGACCTCGCCTTAAGTGTAGGTTGCGTTAAGCCGCGCGCGAAAACGCCTGGGGGAACAACACAGCGTAACGCGACACGACGCGAGGATCCGTTTTAACCAGACAGCTTCTGAGGAAAAAGAATTCCCACCAGCGGTGATCCCTGACGCTTGCGGTTTGGCCCCGATCCCGCTCCTCCTGTATCTTGCTCAGGATGCGATTGGAGAAGATCAAGCTCGCCGGCTTCAAATCCTTCGTCGATCCCACGACCGTGCATTTCCCGAGCAACCTGGCCGGGGTCGTGGGACCGAATGGGTGCGGCAAGTCCAATGTCATCGACGCCGTGCGCTGGGTGATGGGGGAGAGCTCGGCCAAGATGCTGCGCGGCGAGTCCATGTCCGATGTCATCTTCAACGGCTCCACCGGCCGTAAGCCGGTGGGCACCGCCGGTATCGAGCTGGTGTTCGATAACAGCGACGGCGGTGCCGGCGGGGAGTACGCCAGGTTCAGCCAGATTTCGGTCAAGCGTCAGGTCTCCCGGGACGGCCAGTCGGTCTATTTTCTCAACGGCGCACGCTGCCGTCGCCGCGACATCCAGGACCTGTTTCTAGGCACGGGCTTAGGTCCGCGCAGCTACGCCATCATCGAGCAGGGCATCATCTCCCGGTTCATCGAGGCCAGGCCCGAGGAACTGCGCCTGTTTCTGGAGGAGGCAGCGGGTATCTCCAAGTACAAGGAGCGGCGGCGTGAGACGGAAAACCGGATGCGCCACACCCGCGACAACCTGGAGCGCCTGGATGACCTGCGCGAGGAGGTCGCCAAGCAGCTCTCGCACCTGGAACGGCAGGCCGCTACTGCCGAGAAGTACCAGCGCCTCAAACAGGACGAGCGGCGGCTGGAGGCGGAGCTACGGGCCCTGCGCTGGCGGTCTCTCGACCGGGAGATCGGCGCCCGGGACGAGTCCCTGCGGAGCCGGGAGACGGCGCTGGAGGGCCAGATCGCGCGCCAGCGGCAGCTGGAGGCGGATAGCGAGAAATTGCGCGACCGCTATGTCGAGGCCTCGGACGAGTTTAACGCGGTCCAGGGTCGCTACTATGCCGTCGGTTCCGAGATCGCACGCCTCGAACAGGGCATCCGGTTCGCCAAGGAGAGCCGCGGACGCCAGGAAGGGGAGGTCGACCGCCTGGAACGCGAACTCACCGAGGTCCGGGATCTGCTCGCCCGCGAGGAGCATACCGTGGCGGAGATCGACATGGCCCTGGCTACCGACGAACCCGAGCATGAGGCGGCCGAGGCGGCGCTGGCGGAGGCCCTGGTGCAGGTGGGTTCCGTCGAATCGCAGCTTGAAGCCTGGGAGGCCCGGTGGGAGGAATTCAACCGGCAGGCCGCCGCCCCCGCGGAATTGGCCCAGGTGGAGCGGACCCATATCAACCATCTGGAGCAGCGCATGGATCAGGTCCGGGCCCGGCAGGGCCGAGTAGAGGAGGAACTGGGACGGCAGAATACCGGGGAATTGGAGATCCGAATCCAGGCCCTGCAAGGGCAGGCCCAGGGGTACGATGAGCGGATTGTCGCCCTTCAAGATCAGGAGCGACAGCTGACCGGGGCCCTTCAAGAGCAGGAACGGGCGCTGCGCGAGGTGGGTGGGCAGCTCGATGCGGCGCGGACCGAGCTGCACTCGGCACGTGGCCGCCAGGCCGCGCTGACCGCGCTGCAGGAGGCGGCCCTGGACGATGCGGACGCGGCCGTTGCCGATTGGCTGAGCGACCAGGGGCTGGCGGGCGCCCCCAGGTTGGCCGATGAGCTGGCGGTCGAGCCCGGCTGGGAAGCGGCGGTGGAGACGGTGCTGGCGGATCACCTGCGCGCCATCTGCACCGATTCCCTGGATCGGGTCGGGGCCGGAGTGGATGGGGCGGACCTTGGCTCTCTGGCGCTGCTCGAGAGGACCGAAACCCTTGGCCCCGTGGCTCCCGACTCGCTCCTGGCGCAGGTGCGGTGTCCCTGGCCTCTACACGGGCTGCTCGGGTCCGTGCGGGTGGCGAAGGATCTGCCGGCGGCTCTAAGCGAGCGCGGCACCCTCGATTCGGGCGGGGTCCTGGTCACCCGAGACGGGGTTCTGGTGGGCTCCAACTGGCTGCGCATGCCGGAAGCGAACACTGCCTTGGGGGGGGTGCTGGTGCGGGTCGAGGAGCTCAAGGAGCTGGAGCGCCGAGCCGTAACCCTCGAGGCCCAGGTCCGGACCCTGGAGCAGGAGCAGGAGCAGCTGCGGGTGCGTCGGCACGGGGTCGAGGAGGAACGCGAGGCGTTGCGTACCGAGACCGCCGGGATCGAGAAGGCCGGCGCCAAGATCCGGGCGGACCTTACGGGATACCGCGCCCGACTGGAGCACCAGAACGAGCGCCGCGCTACTCTGGAAACGGAACGCGCAGAGCTGGCCGAGCGTCTGGCGGAGGCCGTAGTCGAGGAGGCAGCGGCGCGGGAACGCTTGCATGGGGCCCTGGAGGAGATCGATACCCTGGCCGACCGGCGTGCGGCTTTGACCTCACACCGCGAGGTCCTGCGGGGTCAGGTGGCGAAGGCACGGGGGCAGGAACGGGAGTCGCGGGAGCGGGCCCATCGCCTGCAGGTCGCCATCGAGGCCCGCCGCGCCTCGCGGGAGGCCAGGCTGCGCAACCTGGAGCGGGCGCGGGAGCAGTGTCGCCAGCTCACCGAGCGCCGCGATGAGCTGCGCCTGAGCCTGGAGACCTCCCTGGCACCCCTGGCCGGGCAGGAGAAGGGACTCGCAGCGCAGCTTGCCTTGCGTCTCGAGGTCGAGGAGCAGCTGGGCACCTCGCGGCAGCAGATGGAGGAGCTGGATAGCCGCGTCCGCACCCTGGAGCAGGAGCGCCACCAGGTAGAGCAGGACCTCGGTGAGCACCGGCGGGAGCTGGATACCCTGCGCCTGGCACGGCAGGAACAATTCGTGCGCAGGCGGACCCTGGAGGAACAGCTCGCCGAGGCGGACCTGGATCCGCAGGCGCTACTCGCCGATCTGGAGGCGGATGCCGGCGAGGAAGTCTGGCAGGAGCGGTTGGGGAAGGTCTCGGAGCGTATCACCCGGTTGGGCAACATCAATCTGGCGTCCATCGACGAGCTCGCGGAGCAGTCCGAACGCAAGCGTTACCTGGACGCCCAGCACGCCGACATTTCCCGCTCCCTCCAGACCCTGGAGCAGGCCATCCGGCGCATCGACCGCGAGACCCGTGACCGGTTCAAGGAGACCTTCGATGCTGTCAATCAGGGCTTTCAGCAGCTCTTCCCACGCTTGTTCGGCGGTGGTCAAGCCTACCTGGCGCTTACCGGCGAGGATCTGCTGGAGACGGGCGTCACCGTCATGGCGCGCCCGCCGGGCAAGCGCAACGCCAGTATCCACCTCCTCTCCGGCGGCGAGAAGGCATTGACCGCCGTGGCCCTGGTGTTCGCCATCTTTGAGCTCAACCCGGCTCCCTTCTGCATGCTCGACGAGGTGGATGCACCCCTGGACGACGCCAATGTGGGGCGCTTTTGCGAGCTGGTGCGTTCCATGTCCGATCGGGTGCAGTTCATTTTCATCACCCACAACAAGCTGACCATGGAGATCGCGGACCAGCTCCTAGGCGTGACCATGCAAGAGCCGGGCGTCTCGCGTCTGGTGTCGGTGGATGTGGAAGCAGCAACCAGGCTGGCGGCGGTGTCTTGAAATCGCTGCCAGCTACCGATCGCCAGCAGTCGTCTCGGATGGGGGGAAAAGGGGTGGGTAGTGTTCTAATTTTGTTGCTACCGAGTATAGGGAACTTGAAAATTCCCTGTCACGGGGTTTTCAAGGCACCCTATAGATCAGAAACAACAAAGTTAGAACACCACCAAGGGGTGTATAAAAAAACGAAAAGGGTGTACACTAAGTGCAGTGTCTTTCGGCATCATGGATAGAGGAGCTATCCACGAGTGGGCTGGCGCGGCGGTTAATCATTTTCGTTATCCTTTCAATGGTCCTACCCAGGTATCCCATGGATTCTGTCAGCGTTCGTGACTTTCACACTCAACCCGGTGAGGTGTGGGAGAAACTGGTCCAATACCACAAGCTGGTCGTCACCCGTAACGGCAAGCCGTTCGCGATCCTGACCGAGGCCAGCCCGACTGTGGTCGACCGCGACCTGCAAGCCCGACGCGACCTCCGGTTCGGTCGGGCATTGGACGCAATCCGCAGCCGGACCCGTGAGCAAGGTTCGGACAAAATGACCTTGGACGAGATCAATGCCGTCATCAGGGAGGTCCGAGAGGAACGGCGGCATGAGGCTGGTGCTTGACACCAATGTCCTGGTATCCGGGTTTCTGTCCGATATTTCGCCACCGGCACAGATCTTGAACGCCATGCGTGATCGGACGGTCACGCCGGTTATTTCATCCCCCGTTGTTGCCGAGTATCAAGCGGTCCTGTTGCGACCCGTGTTACGGCTGGATTCCAGCGAGGTCGCCGAGTTCCTGGCCGCCCTTTCGGACAGTGCCTTGTACATCGAACCCTTTCCCATTGATCCGGACGACTTTCCCGATCCGTCCGACCTGCCGTTCTATGCCACCGCATTGGCGGGTTTGTGCCCCCTGGTCACCGGCAACCGCAAGCATTTTCCTGCCGATGGACCGGTGGAGATACTGACTCCGCGGGAAGCAGCAGAGAAGCTGTCTCAACCATAAGCTACCTGATGAATCCAGCCCCTGTTGGTCTCTCGTTCCCACGTAGCGGGATTGTGAAAATATTCTCTGGTTCCTACCCGCCGCGTGGGAAAACGTGGAAACTCCGCGCTGCGGAGGGTGTCACAAAAGTCCGTAGGCCGCGAACCGCATCGTCGGATAGCACCGTGACCGACCTGGTGTGGGACAGGCCGCCATTCATCGATGCGGTTCGCGCGGGGAATCTGTGCACCGGGCCGGCAAGTTCAGAACCGCTGCGCTCACCACATCATCGATGCGGTTCGCGCGGGGAGAGCGTGTACTGGCCGGCAAGCTCGGAACCACCGCGCTCACCGCATCCTACGCGCTCAAAGTCCGCGCGGACAGGCTACGCAGGGGGTAATGTGGGTGTAGGTTGCGTTAAGACGCCGGCACTGATCCGGCAGACGATCAGCGTGCCTTGGTGCGTCGAACGCAACCCGTCAAACTGGTCCCGACGCAGGAGAAATCTTTTCCCTCCGAACAACGCTAAATCATTCAGGATCGCTTACAGATAGGGCATCATGCCCTTTACCACCATGTCGGTAAGGCTCACGATCCCGACCACCTCGCCGTCTTGCACCACGGGCGCCCGGGTTAGGTCGAAGCGGGCGAATAGGCGCGCGCAGTGACGGATGTCCATCTCAGGATCTACCGACAGTGCAGGCTTGGACATGATCTCATAGATGTTGACCCGGTCCGGGGCGCGGTCATTGGCCAGCACCTGGCGGGAAATGTCCGAGACCACGACCATGCCGATGGCGTCTTCCGCGTGGCGCTTCCTGACGATGAGGGTCTTGGTATCCACATGGGCCATGGTCTCCAGGGCATGGGCTACCGTGTCCAGGCCGTCCACGGTATCGAACTGGGGCTTCATGACGTCGCGGACGCGCACGAGCTGTTTGGTGTTCATGTCAGGATCTCCTTTTGCACGGTCTCGAAGAGTCTACGAACCTGATGATTGACGCCTACGGCGTCTTCCACATCCACCTGAAAGGCGATCCCATGACCGGGCCGCTCGTCGAAGTGTCCGGCCTTGGCGATGGTTTCCAGGATACTGCGACTCATATGCTCCTCGACCAGCAGTAGAATGGCGTCGCGTTGGGTCTCCAGGGTCAGACCGAAGAAGGTCTTGGATTTCTCGAGCCCTTCTCCCCGGGCTTGACTGATCACGGTCGAGCCGGTCGCCCCGGCCTTGCGGGCGGCCTCAAGCACGTTTTTCGTTTCACTGTCTTCGACAAATGCCAGGATGAGCTTGAAGTGCATGCGTTCATTCTCCTACGGATGGGGATGCAGACCGGATCTGCGTCGGGTAACGAGCTCGCTGAGTTGGGCGTAGGCGATCACGGTCATGATCGGGAACAGGCAGGCAAAGGCGATGAGCCCGAAGCCGTCGAGGAGCGGATTGCGCCCCGGAATATTACTCGCAAGCCCCAGCCCCAGGGCCGCCACCAAGGGCACCGTGACGGTAGAGGTCGATACCCCCCCGGAGTCGTAGGCCAGGGCGATGATGGCCCGCGGCGCGAACCAAGTCTGAGTCAACACCACCACATAGCCGGTAATGATGTAGTAATGCAGCGGCGCCCCGGTAACGATGCGGTGGGTACCGAGCGTGATCCCGATGCCGACACCGATGGCTACGGCGATCCGCAGCCCCCAGGGGTGAATGGCGCCGGCCGATACCTGGTGGGCCTTGATGGCCACGGCGATGAGAGAAGGCTCCGCGATGGCGGTCGCGAATCCGATCGCGAAGGCGAACAAATAGACCCAGGCATAACGCTCCCAGTGCTCGGCGCCGTCGGTCCCGCTGCCTGACGTACCGAGGAAATCCGGTGCGGTGAGCTGCTCGGCCATGAGCCGACCCAGGGGGAACAAGGCCCGCTCCAAACCCTCGAGAAAAAAGGCCAGACCCAACAGCACCAGCAGGAAGCCCAGCAGCACCCGTTTGAGATTGGGAATGGGGCGCCGCAGAACCAATACCTGAAAGCCCACCAGGATGCCGATGATCGGCAGCACATCGTCGATGGTCGCCAGGAGGGAGGACCAGAGAGAGACCAAATACTCGGTCACAGCAGGACCCCGTAACCCATGACGAAGATCATGGGTGTCAAGGAGGCAAAGGCGATGAGCCCGAAGCCGTCGACCATGGGATTGCGTCCCTCGATGCTGGAGGCGAGTCCCACGCCCAGGGCCGTCACCAGGGGCACGGTGATGGTCGAGGTGGTCACGCCGCCGGAGTCATAGGCGATGCCGATGATCTCTTTGGGGGCGAAGACCGTCATGATTACCACCCCGAGATAACCGCAAATGATCAGATACTGAATCGGCCAACCGCGCAGGATGCGCAGCACCCCGATGACGATGGCCACACCCACCGACAGGGCGACGGTGTAGCGCAGCCCCTTAGCATAGGCCTCGCGCGCATCCGTCACGTCGACAATCATGCCCCCTTGGGCTGCCATCTTGGCGGCCTCCTCGGCAACTGCGATCAGGGCCGGCTCGGCAATGGTAGTCCCGAAGCCCAGGGCAAAGGCGAACAACAACAGCCACAGCAGACTGCCCTTGGCGGCGAAATCCCAGGCCATGTTCTCGCCGATCGGGAACAGCCCGAGCTTGAGTCCCTGGATGAACAGGGTCAGTCCCACCACCACCAGCAGGGTACCCCACAGCAGCTCCAGGAGATTAGGGATGGGCCGGCCGAGCACCAGGAGCTGGAAGAAGGCGATCACCCCGATGATCGGCAGGAGATCCTTGACGCTGCCGGTCAGGGATTTCAAGAGTTCAGGCACAAGGGCTTTCATCGATTCACGCTGAGGGGTTTGGGTGTTTGTCGATCATTCTCTGCAAACCGGTTTGTTATGAACAACCGTTCAGGCCCCCGCTGGATCCTGGTCTCGGAGAGAAATCAAAAAAGGCCCTTTATGGATTCCGGACTGTTCGCGCTCATGGAAGGTACTACCGGACGTTTTGGAGTGCGGCCTGTCTGCCCTGCCTGCTGCAGGCAGGCGCCAGGCAGGCGGCACCCTGACTTCAGGACCGACCGGAATCCGCGATGCCCGATGTCACCACAGCGTTGGCCTGGAACACTGGCCCGCCGCCGCTTTGGATTTGGCGATGCATCCGTCTCCAGCACAGGCTTTGTGGCCAGGGGAAAGCGCCGTCGCCGCGGCGCGCGTAGCGCTCAGAGCCCGGATTCCCGGCCAACGCGGTTGCTATTCCCCGTCGCTGAGGTTCGATTCGGTCGCGCCGCTTTGCCGGCGCACTCCAAAGTAGTCCGGAATCCATAAAGAGCCTCCATTTTTTGTATGCACTGCACAAGAAATTCACGCCTTGTTGGTCTGAGGCAAAGCCTCGCTAGTTGTGGAGTAAGTTTCCCATGTTACAGGTTCCGATGCGAACAGTGAGGCTATGCGGCCAAACGATTCCAAACAATAGAACGGCTTCGCCAGTGGGTGTCGATGGCTTGGGTAAAATCCGGACCCACCAGCTTGGCACGTGCACTCAGCCAATCGCCATCGTCACATCGGATGATGATGCCCTCGATGGTATCCGGGCCGAACCGGCTGGTGCTACGCCCAACCAGTCCGGTCAGGGCGGGTAATGATGCAGTGCCCCCATATAGGGTCGGAACCACAGTGATGCCGAGTTCTGCGCAGAACCGGTCGCGTCGCTCACTGCTCCAGAATTGCCCTGATTCCTTATCGTAGAGATCGAAGGCAAGATACCAATCCGGCAACACATCATAGCTCACGGAATGGCGTGCCGCGCACCATTCTCCGAACAGGATCAACCGATCACCAAGGGCCTGTCGCAGTGCGTCATGATGCATCCCGAGCCACCCTGGGAGTCGTGAGAACTGGCCTTGGGGTCGTGGCTCCAGATAATGGCCACGGTTCTGTGCCTGCAAGCGGCCGTCCCGGTCCACAGAAAGGCCCAGATTGGCACCATCGAGCTTTTCTTCCACCCGTACCGGCCCGGACAAGAGCCGCTTGATTTCCTCCTCCGTGAGCAATTTATCATCCCGTGGCTCGGCATCACCGAGCCAGGCCAAGTGGGGCGTGCGTGGGAAACGGTAGAACTCGCTCATGCCGCACCTTTACGGGCATGAAAGCGCTTGATGTCTTCCGGGCAGAGGAATTCTACCCTAACGCCGTGGCGTGCCAACGCCTCGGCCCAGGTCCACCACTTGGAGTCGGCGGCCTGGAGGATCGGGGGTACCTCCGGGCAGGCCGCTGCGACGGCAACGAACTTACGGTCCGCGGGGTCGAATTCGGTCAGATCCGGATCGTCCGGGAAGCTCTCGAATCCCTGCTGCGAGTGCTCAGTGACCCGTACCCGACGGCAGCGCTTGCGGTTGTTTTGGTTACGCAACAGCCACTTGAGGAAGACCTGGCCCGGATCCTTGCCGCCTTTCGGGTTGGTTTTGTGCAGATACTCCGATAAGATACGATATCCGTCATCCAGGGCAACGCATTCTTTCTTCTGGATCTCGGTGAGCCGCAGGATGCAGATCTTGACGCAGCCGGGAGAGATGTCCTCGTGGCGCCCCCTGGCGATCAGCAGCAGATTGGTATCCACCACCCACAGCATGGCTCAATCGCCTTCGTGCTCCTGATCGAACTCCAGTGCAGCCAGCGTGCGACCGGCAATGTCCGCCATCTCGTCGCCGAAGAAATCCTCGGGCCAGTTGGCGATCTCGCCATCCCGGCCCACCTCCAACCGTTCCATGACCGCGCCGCGTCGGCCCTGGGCACAAAAATAGATCGCTATCTCGTCCGGTGACAGGCGGCGCTCGGCGATCCGCCGCTGCAGGCGGTTCAGCAAGTGCTCGGAGTGGCTCTCGATAATCAGCTGGACCCGCCGCTCCTTGCCGTTCTCGCGGGCATGGATGGCGTCGATGAACACATCGGCGAGATTGGCCTGGACCTGCGGGTGCAGGTGGATCTCGGGCTGCTCCATCCACACGATGGAGTGCGGTGGACAATAGAAGGCGGCGACCACCCCCGGCAAGACCTGGGATACGCCGAAGCCCACGTCCGTCAAGATCACCTCGCTGCCGTCGCCCCAGATGCGGACCACCACCTCGTAGTCTCGGCGCCCCTGGGCCAGGGGGCGGACGGAAAAATCGGCGATTACACCCAGGCGTTTCAATGCGGCGGCAATGATCTGCTCGAAGGGCTGGTAGCGCCGGCGCGGTCCGAGGCTGAGACTGCGCCCGCGTGCCGCAGCCGAGAGGATGGCGGCCACCGCATAGTCTCCCTTCATGCCCACGTCCTCGGGGCTGTCGCCGGACCACTGATAGATCCGTCGCGGGGCCTCGCGCAAGGGCCCCAGGTAGAACAGCCGTCCGAACAATCCTTCCAGCTCCAGTGCAAAATCGGAAAGGAAGGCAGCGTTTTGAAAGCGGGCCAGGGAGGTCTCGCCGATCCGGTAGAACTTCTCCGGCGGGTCCGGCGGCCAGGGCTTGCCCACGGTGCGGACCAGCCGGTAGCCGGCGGCCTCCAGGTCGAGCTGGTCGTCCGCTGTGTGCTCCAGTCCGACGTTCAGAGTCTCGGTAAGACCATCGAACAGACGATACCGCAGCGCGCGTATCTCCGGTTGTTCGGCGGCATTGGCGCCCAGGGAACCGTCGAGCCCCAGCTCGGCCCCCAAAAACTGCCGGCGGGTGAGTGGGTCCGTTACCCTCATCTGGTCCGGCAGGGACCAGCGCAGACTGAAATCCAGCGGCTGCGACAGGTCGTGACCATGGACGCAGTCGCGATAGGTGCCCAAGTCTATCAGCGATCGATTATCCCCCAAATGCAGCGCCCGGCGGCGGTCGGTCGATTGCGCGGTCTGCTTCAACGCCAATAGCCAGTGCCCAAGACTACTCTTGCCCGCGCTGTTCACCCCGAACAAGACCGTCAAGGGCGCAAGCCGGATGCGGCCCGTGTCCCGCCAGGCCTTGAAGTTCTGGAGGTGAAGGGAGGTAATCATACCCAGGTCAGAGCCGATTCAACCGCGTGCGTGTATCGCGAAGAACACGGACTACATCGGCAGTCTCCGCATCGCCGAGCCGATCCGAGTCTCTGTTCAGTGACAACAACAATGCCTCCAAGAGGCGTACTGTCGGCTGCCAGTGCCGGGTCCGTAGGTTCTGCTCCCATTCTCTGAATCCCTGATCTAACTCGTATAGGGCATTATCCAGTGCCCTTATGTCCAACCGAAGGAGCGCGGCATTGGATACCAGGTCGCTCGAAGGTGTCAGTGCAGGTTCCAGTATCCAGCCATGCAGACCCGTCAACAACTTGGATAAATGTAACAACGCGAATGCCGCCAGGTTCGACAACCGCGTAATCTGCTTATCCTGCTCCGCCGCATCGTTTGCCCTGGCCAAGAGCTCCTCGGCCTCGACCTTTGCCGCTTGTGATCGCTCCAGCAGACGGCTGGCCTGGGTGAGGATACGGATGTCCAATGCCTCAAGAATGTCCGAGCGGGCGCGCTGGGCATCGGCATGGGCGTCCGCCGCACTCTTGGTCGCGATCAGGGTCATGACGACCAGAACGACCGCGAGAACGGCTGCGAGGGCAGTTATCGGGTCTAGTACCTCGTCGCCGATATCCACTTCCTTCGCTGCCAATGTCCCCTGACTGGTGCCGGTGGTTATTGGGGGCCATTCACCCCAACTGAAGATCAACAGGGCAAAGATGCCACCCATTGCAAGTGCCGTGGCGATGCGGGCCATCGCATCCGCCGGTCGGTGGCGATCACCCCACCAGACAAAACCGACCAGCGTAACCAGATAGCCGATGCTCCCGGACGCAAGCAACACCCAAAGGTTTGGAATGGCAATGAGCCCGAATAGATCAAAATACCATTCAGTAAGGAAAACCGCCCACATCAAGACCAGAACAAGCAGCGGAAACCAATGAGGATTGAGGTTTGTGCCGCCATACCGGGCGGCTCGTCCGGTCAGCCAAGCCATTTCTGTGTATCCCATTCGTTACGTGCGGCGGTGAACTTATCCTCGACATTGTTTTGCCAGAGTGAGGATTTATCCATTATCACGGCTGCATGATCGGCTGCCTCGCCACCGCTGAATTCCGGGTCAGCGGGGTCCAGATTCGGGAGCCACAAATACATGTGATTCGTTGTGTAGCAATACCTTTGCTGGAGCTTATTGCGCTGGTGCCAGAGCCTCAATCCCAATGCTTGTCCAGACATGGGCAGGTCTTCATGTCCACGGGTTGTCAGCCCATTACGGATAATGCTCTGCTCTTCGGCGAATGCCTCTACATAGCGATCGAGTGCGATGTCGATGACGATGAGATCGAATTGTTTTTTCTGCTCGATGTAGCGCCAGGCAACGGAAAGGTCGCGGGCGACTGTTATCTTGTGATCCCGCCCGCGCAGGGTACTCGTCAATGGCTTCAATGATTCAGGTATGTCGTCGACAATGAGAAATTTCATGTTGCTGTACCTGGATTCTCGGTTATTAACTGAATGGGCCAGGACAGGGAGATTCGGACCTGGACCTCGTCTTCGTCGCCTGTCGGCTTGGTCTCGAACTTCCCCAAGGTGCCGCCTGCCTCAGTAGTCAGTTGCCGGGCGACCGCCAAGCCGAGACGACCCCGCGCGAGTGGCGATGACCCGATCCGCGCTTCCGCCAGGTTGAGATGTTCGGCTAGGCTGCCGGCAACCTGATCGTATGCGAGATTGGCGATGGTCAGCACGAGCCGCGGGGCTTCCTCATTGTTACCCTGTTGCCGTAGCTCCACGCGAATGCGTACCCAATCCCTGCCGTGCCGGAATGCATTGTGCATCAGGACCCGGCCGACACGCCGAAAAGACAGGGCGTGCATAACCTCGACCCGGCGGTGGGCCAGGTCTTCCGTGAAATCGATCTCTAGGCGGGTGTCCTCATAGAGGGTACGCCAGCCTAATATCATGCCTTCGATGAGTTTGCCTAAGACATGGATCTGGTCCTGGTCGTGTTCGCGGCGGTCCTGAATCTTCTCCTCACGACCGAGCTGAAAGACATCCAGGGCATCCTGCCCCAGGCCGTTGAGTCCCTCGAGATAATGACGCAGCTCGGTGAGTTTCTCTGTGCTGGGGGACTGCCTCGGTTTCTCCTCGATCTCTCGCAACAGCAGCAGGGCGGCGTGGGAATCGTTCTTGACCTCGTGCATCACGGCCGCCGTAAAGGCGCTACGGGTGCGGATCTCGCGCTGGGCCGCGGCCAGCAATGGCAGCAAACGCTTGGCGGCCTGCTCCAGCAATTGCACGCGAAAGGCCGTGAAATAGCAAGTATGGGGCGAATGAACCACCATCAGGGCACGGATCTTGCCGTCCACCTGCATGGGAATCGCCAACCAGGATGCAATCCGTCGGCGTTGCTCGTCACGAATACAGCGGTATGGCCCGTCGCCGGTCTGTTCCAGCCAGCTCTGGAAATCCTGCACGACGACCGCCTGCCAGGCCGCTGTGGACACCGCAATCCGGTGTGGTTCACTAAGCCCCTGTTGTCCCTCGCGTCGACACTGGTCGTAGCTGTCACCTACTCCCGCCACGGCCTGCCAATGGGTATCATCGGTCAGCAGGGCGATATACCAGGTTGAGATCGGCGGTTTCCCATCGATCCCATCCCAAGACGTGGTCCCTAGGATACGCCCACTGATGTCGTCCTTCTTCCAGGCATCCATGAGTCTGACGCAGACCTGCGATAGCCCTTCATAGACCATCTCCGGGGAACGCCCGGTCTCGGCAAAGGTATTTTGCAGGGCCCTTGAGATTGCCTCGTGCCAATTTTTGCTACGAAGGTCTTCGTCAGCATTCAAACGTGCGGTCATCAAACGCTTGCCGATGTCTTCGACCAGCCCCTTCATCAGGGAACATTGCTCTGGATTGAGCGACCCCGCTTCGTCGCTGGCCATGCGGGTGGCAATATCCACAACCTTACGATCAAATCCTTCCGTTTCCTTTATATGGTCCAAGCGCCGGTCGAGCACGAACAAGGCGACCGGTTGGTCATTGGCTTTACACACTGGAAACTGGACCCGATAGGTCCCCGTGGGTCCGTAGCCGATCTCTTTACAGCCGATATGAGAATTACCGTCATCCACATATTCGGGCACGGATTTGTAACCGGCGACCAGCGCATCCTTGACACAGGGATTTTCCGTGGCGAGAAAACCGGAACGGTGCCAGACTTCAACACTTGGGCGGAAACCACCACCGGCTTGAAAGAGAGGCATGACCAGTGGGCCCTTGGGTTCCTCCAACCCTTCCGTACAGGGTAAAGGTGCAATCTTGTATACGCGAAACCGACTGATGGCATAGCGCTGAGCCAACAGCTCGGCGATGGCCCGGAACCAACCTTGGAGGTCATCGCTCTTCTCCAGGTTGAGCAGCTCATGGTCGTGTGGTCTGTCCGATGGGGCACGCCACTCCCGCGCCAGCCAATAGCCTCCGGTGCCGAGGGCAAACAGCCTGGATTCGAGGAAACACTCTTGCTCACCGATCCAGTCCAACCGGCGAGTGGCCTTCTGTTCCTTGGCTGTCAGGTCGGCCCGTAGCCATTTGATGATCAGCCGTTGCTCGAAGGTGGCCGGCTGTCGCTTGGCTGCGGCATTGCTCCAACTTGGGTTGAGGTCCCGGTCCAGGATATCAATGCAGACATCGAGACGGTTTGCCACGGTCTCGAGACCTTCCCACCCTTCCCGGTGCGGCAAAGGCTGGATTTCCGTCTCGAACTGGTCCATATCCAGCGGCTTGAGCTTATAGCCCGCTAATCCGTATCTTTCGATGAAGCGACGGCGGGCATTGTCGATCTCGGCGCTGGAAAGGAGCAGGGTCCGCGATGTGAGGCCCCGATCTTGGAGCATCCGGGCGTAATCTCGACGGTGTTCTCCCGGGAGTTGCCAATCGAACAACACGATGTCCGGCACATGATCGGAAAGCCAATGCCGGATATCATCGATATCGTCGGAGGCCAACAGGTTCCAACCCTGGTCCTTACCTTTCAGTTCGATGCTCTCACGAAATATCTCGTTGTCATCGATCACCAACAGGGTTTGCTTCCCCTGTCGATTGTTATCCTGTTTTTCGCTCATCAGATTCACCCCAGATGGATCGGCAACCGCAGGCGGAACCAAGCCCCAAGCTCACGCCAATTTTCGTACAGCTCCAGACTACCGCCGGCCTCCTCGATCAGGCGACGAGAGAGCCAGAGCCCCATGCCATGGCGGCGCTCAAGATCTTTAGCGGTGGAGAAACCCGGTTCCCAGAGCCGTTCGAGCGTGCCCTGATCCAGACCGGGGCCATTATCCCGCACATCCACGATCAGAGTGCTTGAGGTATCGGATTCTTCCAGATTGAATAACAGCTCGACCCGCCGATTCTCCGCTCGATAATGGTGTTTGGCGGCATTGATGAGCAGGTTGACAATGGGCAGGATCAGGGCCGCGTTCGGTGCAGGTATTGCAAGGGTCGGCGGGGTGCCCAGATGCAGATCCACCTCTGTCTCCCGACATTCGGATTCGACGATGCGCCGGATGGCGACGACGGCATCCGGCAGAAAGACCTCCCGGTGGCGTAGGGCTTGCTCGCGTAACTGATGTTTGGAAAACTCCAGCAACTCTTGGTTAGTCCGTTCAAGCCGGGTCAGGGTGGTCTCGAGTGCTTCCTTGTCTTCCTGACGCAACCCGACCTCGGGTTCGATCTCTGCAATGTGGTGGCCCAGGCGATACAACAGGTCCCCAACCTGCCCTTGCAGGTGGAAGACCTCGTGGCTCAATCCGGAATGGGCCATACCCAGTTGGACGAAGCTGGAGACATGGCGCCCCCAATCACGCCAAGCCTGGACCTCCAGCGCGGCGGTGAGCGCACTGCACCAGAGATTGAGCTGGACCTCAATATCATGCCCTTCGGTTACGCCAAGGCCGAAGATCCACGGGGTTGCGCCGAGCTCCAGGACCCGCCAATAGGCCACGCCGTCGCGGCCAACCCTGAGCAGTTCATTGCCGCCGTCAGTGCGCTTGATGTCGATCTCGTGCCTGCGCCCGGTGGCCAACAGTCGCAACTCGGTCCTGGCCATGACATCCGGGTAATCGTGCCACTCGAAGGGCACGGAGCCGACGCCGATCAGATCTCGCGCCTCGATATGTTGTTTGGCCCGAAGTAGTACCGCGAAGCGGATTCCCGGCTGGGCGGCGATATCTTCCAAAAGCGCCCGCGGCGTCGGTGTCGCGGCGCCGGCGAGCCTTGCCTCGACTACCCCGGCATCCGCTATCGAGGTGGTGGCATCGGTAGGCTCCTCCTCCCAAACCTCGTCACCCGCCAATAGCCGTTGGAGGGCCTGGTGGGTCAGCGGACGGTGGACCAGGCCGACCAAGCCCTTGGTGCGCAGGACATCCCGATCGTAGGCAGTGCCGCCCAGCGCGGCATTGGCCGTGAGCAGAACCAGGCGTACCGGGTTGTCGTTGCCCATGTGCACTACGACCCTCTCGACCAGCAATTGGCCGAGGTCACGACCCGGCAGATTGTTGTCCACCAGAACCAGGTCGAAGGGTGTAGCTTGCAGTGTGCGCCGGACCTCCGAGACCGCCTCGCCGAACATATTGCTACGCACGAGGATGCGGCTTACCTCGGCCCCCATTAGGCCCAGGATCTCGGCTTGAGACGTCGATGCCTCCTCATCGTCATCCACCAACAGCAGCCGTTTGCCGGCGTAGGGCTTGTCGTCCAATGCAGCCGGCTCGATTGATTCCTTTGCCGAGTCAGCCGATGCGGGATTCCCAAGTAGGTTCAAGAAGCGCCAGCGCGCCAGGGTGTCTGCATGCTCAAAAGCCCGTTCCGCTGTGGCGTCTAGGTGATGGATGAGACGGCACAGACTGACCTTCGGGTAATCCGGTGGAGGGCGAATCTCCACGATCAAGGCGCGGATGGGGTCCCCGATCTCCAATCGCAACCGTTGTGTACCGGCTTTCTCCGGCTGCACACCGAGGCTGCCGTCGGCCCAGGGGATCTCCTCGACCGGCAGAAAGGCCTCGATATCGGGCTGAGTATATTCGGAGGATTCCATGCCCAACCGCGTCGTGCGCAGAAGCAATTGGTCTATATCCAACTGGATGATGTAGCCTACCGGTTCGGATCGCCTTGGGGACGAGATCCGTCGGACGATGTTGCCGCTAATGCAGTCATCCTCCGTCAGGCACAGATCTTCCCAAGGATTTTCCTGTCCCCAGCGCTCGTGTACGAACCACAAGGGCTTCCCTTGTTCTACCCGCTGATTATTGACGAATACCTTCGGGAGCAATTTGCCCCGTTGATATTCCGGTAGTTGACTCAGTAGGCGACCATCCTGCCAGGCGATACTCTCGGATTGATAGAGCCGTCCCCTAGCCAGTACGGGGCCGTCCGGGGTCTTGAGCAGGTCGAGGTCACACGAATCGAGCCCACCAACTTTGATTATACGGGCCGGAAGGATGTGGCCGGACAGGGAATGCTTTGTCGAATCCCTTACGCTTCTGATATTGGGGGCCGTTTTCACAGTGTTACTGGTCCGTACCACCTATTTTCTCCGACCATGAAGGATCGTTTTCGTGATAGCTGGGAAGGATTCTTGTCGGTTGGTGCGAAAATGGCAACCTTCTGATAAGTTCAAAGACCAGGAGCAAATCGATGGCGCTTTGAGTGTAGCGGGTGCCTCAGGATTTCGAGAGTTGATACAGATCGATGCCACTAAGTTAGGCGTCACCGGCGCCGTTGGTGACTGCTTGATCGCTGTCTTTCGTTCGCCCTCTCCCCAACCCCTCTCCCGGCGGGAGAGGGGCTTTGAGGCTTGACTTAATGGCATTGTGATGCAGACCGCGAAGAGCGGCCGAAGACGATGAACCAGACAACCACCCAGAACACTTTCCTGAAGAAACTGGAAGAGAGCATGCCCGCGGCGGCACTCATCGAGCAACAGGTCCGGACGGCACTGGCCGAGGATCTGGGTGGAGGCGACCGTACCGCCGCCTTGTTGCCGGCGGACCGGAAATCCCGGGTCGAGCTGATTACCAGGCAGAATGCGGTTGTCTGCGGTCGGGCCTGGTTCGATGAGGTCTTTCGCCAACTCGACCCCGGAGCTCGTATTGAGTGGCGGGCAGCGGACGGCGAGCGCGTGGAACGGGGTCAAATGCTATGCATTCTGACGGGAGCTACCCGGGCCCTCCTGAGCGGCGAACGCACCGCCATGAACTATCTCCAGACCCTTTCCGGAACGGCCAGCCGGGCGCGCTTATATGCGGACGCCGTCGCCGGCCTCCCGGTGCGTCTGCTCGATACCCGCAAGACCCTCCCCGGGTTGCGTGTGCAGCAGAAGTATGCGGTGCGGTGCGGCGGTTGTCACAACCATCGCATGGGACTGTTCGACGCCATCCTGATCAAGGAGAACCATATCCTGGCGGCGGGCTCCATTGCCGCCGCCCTGACCGCGGCGTTCGCTGTGGCCGCCGGCTTGCCGGTGGAGATCGAGGTGGAAAGCCTGGACGAGCTGGAAGAGGCCCTGGCTGCGGGTGCCACTCATCTGCTGCTGGACAACTTCGATCTCGATCGGCTGCGCCGGGCGGTGGATCTGGTGGGCAGAAGGGCGCGCCTGGAGGCCTCCGGCGGCGTCACCCTCGACAGGGTTCGGGTCATCGCCGAGACGGGTGTGGACGACGTCTCCGTCGGCGATCTCACCAAGGATGTCGCGTCCATCGACCTTTCCATGCGCTTCATGGATGCCTGATGGGGCCTTGACTGTTATGGAAAATTTGAGCGGAAAGTTTCGACTTTCAATTTGTCATTTCGAGCGTAGCTTGTCATTTCGAGCGCAGCGAGAAATCTTTGCCTAAACAACACCATTACGATGAATTCTCAATGGAAAGACCTGCGTGTGGTTGGTTTTGAAGATCCCTCGCTACGCTCGGGATGACAGTTCCCTGCGGTCAAGATGACAGGTTCGGTTGAGATGAAAAGAATCAGACAGGCTTCACAACTTAAAATTCAACCACCACCCGTAGTTCTTCTTTCTCTTGAGGTTCGTTCCTCATCTCGACCGACGTGCTCTTTGCATCCTTTGCGGTTCAAAAATAGCTGGAAGCCGGTGACTGGTAGCTGTAAAGCGATATGCGCTCGGCCTGCCGGCATTTCCGTTCGAGGTGGGCCATGCCATCAAATCGCAATATAAGTAAATTATAAATTTTTATGCCTACATAAGATGTGCTTCTTTGTTCCGTCCTATCTGTTTGCGCCAGAATAAACGGTCTTCTAAAGCATCTGGTTTTCGGCCCCGCTCAAGGAAAAAATGCCGGGGCGACAATCAGATACCGGTTGCACTGAGAACGAGCCACCCGTTTCCCGGATCTACCGCGATATCCCCAGGCGATTGGTACATAAAAGGGCGTGACCGAATTCAAGAGGGGCGTCATATCCAAGGGCGCATGGCAAGGCGATCTAACTGCCGGCGCAACGCGGAAGGTAGGGTGGAGACAAGCAAGCGGATATGGGGTTTCGACTACAGATCGCCCGAGTCGCGGGTTGTTGCCGGACGCTACGGCGTGCGGGCGCGGCTGGCGGAAGTCTTGGTTTCAAAATAGCGAAGAGGTAGAGACTAGATGTCCTCACGTAGAGAACTCGCCAATGCCGTCCGTGCCCTGAGCATGGATGCGACCCAGAAAGCAAACTCCGGTCACCCCGGTGCCCCGATGGGGATGGCCGATATTGCCGAAGTGCTGTGGAACGATTTTCTGAAGCACAATCCGGCCAACCCGAAGTGGGTGGATCGCGATCGCTTCGTGCTGTCCAACGGTCACGGCTCCATGCTTCTCTTCTCGCTGTTGCACCTGACCGGCTATGAGCTGAGCGTGGAGGATCTGAAACAATTCCGCCAACTGCACTCCAAGACCCCCGGCCACCCCGAGTACGGCTATACCCCCGGAGTCGAGACCACCACCGGACCCCTCGGCCAAGGTATTACCAACGCGGTGGGAATGGCCTTGGCCGAGAAGGTCTTGGCGGCCCGGTTCAACCAACCCGGCCATGAGATCGTCGACCACCTGACATACGCCTTCCTCGGCGACGGCTGCATGATGGAGGGCATATCCCATGAGGCCTGCTCCCTGGCCGGCGTCTTGGGACTGGGCAAGCTCATCGCCTTTTACGACGACAACAATATCTCCATCGATGGCGTGGTCCGCGGGCACGGCGACATCCCCGCCTGGTTCCTCGACGATACGCCGAAGCGGTTCGAGGCCTATGGGTGGCACGTGATCCCCAAGGTGGACGGCCATGATCCCGAGGCCGTCAAGGCCGCGATCGAACAGGCCCGCTCGGTCACCGATAAGCCCACACTCATCTGCTGCCAGACCATCATCGGCTGGGGTTCTCCCAACAAACAGGGTAAGGAAGAGTGCCATGGCGCCGCGCTGGGTGAAGACGAGGTCGCCCTGACCCGCAAGAGCATCGGTTGGAAATATGCCCCCTTCGAGATCCCCACCGAGCTCTACGACGCCTGGGATGCCAAGCAACGGGGGGCTGCCGCCGAGGCCGATTGGAATAAGCGCTTCGCCGCCTATGAGGCCGCTCATCCTAAGCTGGCGACGGAGTTCAAGCGCCGCATGGCCGACGAGCTGCCGGCCGATTGGGACAAGAAGGCCTGGGAATTCATCAAGTCCGTGGACGCCAAGGCGGAGAAGATCGCCTCCCGCAAGGCGTCTCAGAACGCGCTGAACGGCTATGGCCCACTGCTCCCCGAGCTCATCGGCGGTTCCGCGGATCTGGCCGGCTCGAACCTGACCCTGTGGTCCGGCAGCAAGGGTGTATCCAAGGACGACGCCTCCGGCAACTATGTCTATTACGGAGTACGCGAATTCGGCATGTCGGCCATCATGAACGGGCTGGCCCTGCACGGCGGCTTCAAGCCCTACGGTGCCACCTTCCTGGTATTCATGGAATATGCCAAGAACGCCCTGCGCCTGGCCGCGCTCATGAAGATCAACCCCATTTTCGTCTATACTCACGACTCCATCGGTCTCGGCGAGGACGGTCCCACCCATCAGCCGGTGGAGCAGATCTCTATCCTGCGGTTGACGCCGCGGATGTCCACCTGGCGACCGGCGGACGCGGTGGAGAGCGCGGTGGCCTGGAAGTTGGCCATCGAGCGCAAGGGTGGACCCACCAGCCTCATCTTCTCCCGTCAGGGGCTGCCGCATCTGGAGCGCACGGAGGAACAGCTACGTGCCATTACCAAGGGCGCCTATGTGTTGCGGGACTGCGACGGCCAGCCCGAGGCCATTATCATCGGGACCGGTTCGGAGGTCGCTCTGGCGGTCGCTGCCTACGACGACTTGACCGCCAAAGGCCGCAAGGTACGCGTCGTTTCCATGCCCTCGATGGACGCCTTTGACGCCCAGGACGCCGCCTACAAGGAAGCCGTGCTGCCGGAGGCGGTCAAGGCCCGGGTCGCGGTGGAGGCCGGCGTCACCCATCTGTGGCCCAAATACGTCGGTATACAGGGCAAGATCATCGGACTCGACACCTTCGGCGAATCCGCCCCTGCGGGGGACGTCTACAAGGCCTTCGGCATCACCGCGGAAAAGGTGGTCGCGGCAGTGGAGGCACAGGGCTGGGAGGTGGGTAACGGTTAAGGTTTAAGTGGAAACATAGCCAATAGCAGTGTGTTGGTACGCCATGAACTCGCCCCCCTCCCCTCTCGGAGGGTGTCGCAAAAGCCCCTCTCCCGCCGGGAGAGGGGTTGGGGAGAGGGGATCAAAGTGGTTAATACCCCTCTCCTCTAGCCACTTAAAAACTTTACCACTACCGACGGGTAATCCCGATTTCCATAAAACATCTACAAACCTGAAAAAGATTGGAGGTTTATTCCATGACAATCAAAGTTGGCATCAATGGGTTCGGCCGCATCGGTCGCATGGCCTTTCGCTCCATTGCCAAGGAGTTTCCGGACATCGAAGTCGTCGGCATCAATGACCTGCTCGACCCTGATTACCTGGCCTACATGCTCAAGTACGACTCGGTCCACGGCAACTTCGAGGGCGACATCGCCACCCAAGGCGATAAGATGATCGTCAAGGGCAAATCCATCCGCCTGACCGCGGAAAAGGACCCCGCCAAGCTGAAGTGGGGCGACGTCGGGGCCGACCTGATCATCGAGAGCACCGGCTTCTTCCTGACCAAGGACACCTGCCAGAAGCACATCGATGCCGGTGCCAAAAAGGTCGTGCAGTCCGCGCCCTCCAAGGACGACACCCCCATGTTCGTCTACGGCGTCAACCACAAAACCTACAAGGGCGAGCCCATCGTGTCCGCCGCCTCCTGCACCACCAACTGCCTGGCCCCCGTGGCCAAGGTGCTGCACGACAACTGGGGCATCAAACGGGGCCTGATGACCACGGTCCACGCCGCTACCGCTACCCAGAAGACCGTTGACGGCCCCTCCATGAAGGACTGGCGCGGTGGCCGCGGCATCCTGGAAAACATCATTCCGTCCTCCACCGGCGCCGCCAAGGCGGTCGGTAAGGTCCTGCCCGAGCTCAACGGCAAGCTCACCGGTATGGCCTTCCGCATTCCGACCTCCGATGTCTCCGTGGTCGACCTCACCGTCGAATTGACCAATGACGCGGATTACGGTGACGTCTGCGCCGCCATGAAGGGTGCCTCCGAGAAAGGCGACCTGACCGGCGTGCTGGCCTACACCGACGAAAAGGTCGTGGCGACCGACTTCCGGGGTAAGAGCACGCCCTCCATCTTCGATGCCGAGGCCGGCATCGCCCTGGATCCCACCTTCATCAAGGTCATCGCCTGGTACGACAACGAGTACGGCTATACCTGCAACATGTTGCGTTTCGTGAAGCACGTGGCTGCCAAGTGAGGGTCTAAGGAATAGGCACGGGGCCCAGGGGGAAATGCTGCGGCGTTTTTCCTTGGGTCCCGTGTCTTTACCTTTGTCGTTGTCAGACTCGGATGCGGTTCAAGCTTCGGTAGAGCTGAATTGGTGTCATTGTGCGCATGCTTGGCGTCCACTGATACTTGGGCACCTTGAATTTTTGGTAGTCCTAAAATCTGTAGGATGGGGCGCGAGACCATGCTAGGCTTTGCCTGTCCTATCATCCTATAGATCACAGCACTACCGAATTTTTCAAGGTACCCCAAGATTCTGGAAAAAAAGGACGAATGACCAGTAAGCCCCGAAAAACTACGCCGAAGAAAAAGGCAGTGTCGGCTAGAGCTAGCGCTTCTGGAAAAAGCAATGGCTTTGCAGACGTAGCTATAAGGCTTATCGATGCGTTATATGATTTGGCACAGACAGGAAATTTGATTGTCCCCAAAAACTTCAGTCCGCCGAAGGCGGATCGAGGTACAAACCTCCATCTTCCAGATGGATTATCTTCAGTCGGCGGT
>NZ_FLUY01000979.1 GCF_900092655.1 Candidatus Thiosymbion oneisti | reverse complement strand
CGGCGTTGGCCGGGAATCCGGGCCCTTCGGTTCCTCCCGCGCCGCGGCGACGGCGCTTTCCCCTGGCCGCATCACCTTTGTTGGGGACGGATACGTTGCCAAATCCAAAGCGGCGGCAGGATCGTGCCACTTGACCGACCCCCGGCTTATGCCTCGCGCTGGAGGTTCCGGTAAGCAGCAGGGTGAAGTGGCCGCCGCACTCCAAAACGTCCGCTGGAACCCTTCTATGATCGTTA
>NZ_FLUY01000377.1 GCF_900092655.1 Candidatus Thiosymbion oneisti | reverse complement strand
ATCCGTGTTCATCCGTGGTTCGCTTTCCGGTTGTTATCTGCACTGACCAACGGTTTTCACAGGTCAGATGGCTGCAACATCCCAGCGGTCCGCTCCGCGGACCCGACACATAATCAGCTGGTCAGCGTAGGGTCCGCTGCGCGGACCTTTGGAATGTAACACCCCCTACTCCACACACTGGAGCATGTGAGCCAAGCGTGTGAGCCAGCAGATACTATGAACTCCGCGCTCGTTCCCACGCTCCAGCGTGGGAACGCCGTCTGGTCCGCTCCAGCGGACTGTGCTCCTCTGGGCCGATATGGGTAGCTGTGCCGGTTTAGTTGGTCGCTTATTGACGCTGGAGCGTGGGAGCCAACAGAAATTGTCATCCCGACGTAGGAGGCAGGGCAACCGAAAGATAATCACTGTTGAAACAGGCTGATGGTAGGTCAGTCAATGGGAGGGGTCAGGTCATCGGTCCGACCCTTTGGAGTGCGCCGGCAAAGCGCCGCGACTGGATCGATCTCCAGCGGTGTACGCTACCAGGGCGGCATATGCTTAGATTCGGTGGTACGGTGTATCCCACGCGGCGCGGCGACGGCGCTTTGGTTGGCGGGTGGTTCTGATCCAAAGCGGCGGCGGCTTGGTGCCGGTCGCCAGACAGGTGCTATCAGCCAATCACTGGAACTCACCCGCGGCACCGGGATAACCGGTTGCCGCCGCACTCCAAAGGAGGGTGTCGCAAAAGCTGGAAAGGCGAGATGCGCTGCGCTTTTCCGCCCTACGTGCTGACCCGACCTACAGGGCTCTCCGATAAGCGTTCAAGACGCTCCGATGAGTCCTCAGGACTCTCCCGTGAGTCTTTAACACTCTCTAGTGAGTCTTCAACACTCTCCAGTGAGTCTTCAGAACTCTCCGATGAGTCCTCAAGACTCTCCAGTGAGTCTTCAGAACTCTCCGATGAGTCCTCAACACTCTCCAGTGAGTCTTCAGGACTCTCCGATGAGTCCTCAACACTCTCCAGTGAGTCTTCAGGACTCTCCCGTGAGTCTTCAGGACGCTCCGATGAGTCTTCAACACTCTCTAGTGAGTCTTCAAGACTCTCCGATGAGTCCTCAACACTCTCTAGTGAGTCTTCAGGACTCTCCCGTGAGTCTCTAACAGGCTCCGATGAGTCTTCAGGACGCTCCGATGAGTCTTCAAGACTCTCCAGTGAGTCTCCAGGACTCTCCGATGGGTCCTCAAGACGCTCCAGTGAGTCTTCAAGACGCTCCGGTGAGTCCTTGCCCGGCCCGGTTGCGGCTTTGGACCTCGATCTCCACGCCGCGCCCTACTCCTTTGCGGCGGGGGGTTGCTTCCGCCCGCCCATATGCTGGAAGCGTTCGCCCAGCTGCTCGGCCACCGGTTTGAGGCCCGGTGTCCGTTTGGCGGCGGTCTTGACGTAGTCGTAGACCTGGATCGCTTCCTGCATCGCCTCTCCGCCCACCGCCAACCGGGTGTCGTTGAGCTGGGAGGCTACCGAATCGGCCAGCGTGCCCAGCTCGGTCAGGGCGGTGAACAGCTCCACATCCTTCTCGAAGCCGGGGATCTCGAAGCTGGCGGGGAGGATGGTGGGGTGATCCTGGGCGGCGGTCAGGGCATTCCGGACGAAGGAGACGCTATCGGGCCCGGTCTTGAAGGTGGCCTTGCGTTCCTGGGTCGTCAGACTGACCAGGAACGGCAGCTTATTGAGCACGGTATCGAAGGCGTCCTTGACGGCCTTGATGTCGGCGGCTGAGAGCGACGCATCGATGTTCTGGTAGGGCATAATGGTTTCCTGCCAAGGTTATGAGCGGGAATGGTCACTATAGCGTCGGCCTGGGGCGTGCGCTATAGGGATTGCCGCTGCCTGGAGCGTCTCCGGCTCCCAGGCTCCAGCATCGATCAAGCGCCTCGGTAGGCCAACCGCCAACGCCGATCAGCACCGAGGAGCTGTGTCCGCGGGAGCGGACAAGCCGGCGTTCCCACCTGTCTGCGTGCGGCACGCACAGGCAGGCGCTGGAGCGTGGGAACGAGC
>NZ_FLUY01001307.1 GCF_900092655.1 Candidatus Thiosymbion oneisti | reverse complement strand
ACTCAACCACTACCAGCTGAAGCTGGTAGGTTGGGCCACTAAAGTGGCCCTCGGCGGACTCAACCGCCGACTGAAGATAATCCATCT
>NZ_FLUY01001293.1 GCF_900092655.1 Candidatus Thiosymbion oneisti | reverse complement strand
TGTCAGGTCCCGTGTGATTATATACCAAGGAGGAGCTATCCTTTGTTGCAGGCAAGAGCGGTCTTACAGCTGCTTGCGGGAGAGGGAGCGGAAGGAACCGGCAAGGTAGCCGAGGGGCTGATCAGGAGCGCCTGATCTGATCCTCACACTCACCCGAATCCTGAGTCGAGCGATTACCCTGATGAACATCCACTTGCACCAGCACGCCCGCACCACCCCGGCCATCCGTCTGGAACTCCAGGCTCAGCCCGCATCAGTGAGCAACCGGGAATTGGCAGCAGTCTACCACCTCAATCGCCACACGGTTGCGAAATGGCGCCGACGCGAAGGGACAGATGATGCCTCCCACCGCCCGCACCGGCTCCAGGCGACCCTCAGCGCGGCCCAGGAAGCGGTGGTCGTGGCCTTGCGTGAGAGCCTGCTGTTGCCCCTGGATGACCTGCTGGCGGTGACCCGCGAGTTCATCCATGGCGAGGTCTCGCGCTCGGGCCTGGACCGCTGTCTGCGCCGCCATGGCGTGTCGAACCTCAAGGCGCTGATGCCCCAGGAGGACGGCGCCAAGCCGCCGGTGAAGAGCTTCAAGGATTACGCGCCCGGCTTTGTGCACGTGGACGTGAAGTACCTGCCCCAAATGCCGGATGAGGGCCAGCGGCAGTATCTCTTCGCCGCCATCGACCGCGCCACGCGCTGGGTTTACGTGGAACTCCTCAAGGACAAGTCAGCCGCCTCCGCCAGCGGTTTTCTCAAGCGCTTGATCGAGAAGGCGCCGTTCACCATCACCAAGGTTCTCACCGACAATGGCAAGGAATTCACCGACCGCTTCTGTGCCACCGGTGAACGCCAGCCCACCGGTGCCCATGCCTTCGATCAGGTCTGCGCTGCCAACCACGTCGAACACCGCTTGATCAAACCTAGAACCCCCCAAACCAACGGCATGATCGAGCGCTTCAACGGCCGCATCGCTGACGTCTTGGCCACCACCCGCTTCGACTCATCCCAGCACTTGACCGACACCATCAAACGCTACGTCCAGGTCTATAATCAACACATTCCCCAAAAGGCCTTGGGCCACATGCCTCCCCTCCAGACCATGAAAAGCTGGTACCAAAAACAACCCAATCTGTTCAAAAAACGTGTCTATAATCTGGCGGGACTTGACA
>NZ_FLUY01000475.1 GCF_900092655.1 Candidatus Thiosymbion oneisti | reverse complement strand
AAGCTTTATGTTTACGGCGATCTCAACCGGGTACGGAGCTCCCGGCGTCTGGAACGCGAGTGCCGGCGCAACCTGGAGTTGAGCTGGCTGCGGGAGGGGTTAGTCCCGAGCTACCG
>NZ_FLUY01000267.1 GCF_900092655.1 Candidatus Thiosymbion oneisti | reverse complement strand
TTGACCGCCATCTGGCCGTGACCAACCCCCTGATAGATGCGTTCGAGGGACGTCTCATCCAGGGCCGCGGTCGGTCGGTCCGGGTGATAGGCCGGCAGTTGGTTTTGGATACTATTGAGGCTGTGGCGGAGCTGTCCCAGCGGATTGCGCATCTCATGGGCGATACTGCCGGATAATGCCTTGAATATTCTGTTTCGCTCTCTTTCACGAGCCAGTATTTCTTCCTCGTCTCTGATCGCTTTGTGTGCCATGTATTGAAAAAGCGTACACACAAACAACGCGAATAAAGCTATAGGGATGTACTCAGGATTAAATGAGCCAAATGAAATAGTCCCTTTTTCCAGAATAAATAAAGCTGCCCCGGCCGATGAACCTGCAACCAGAATAATAATAGACCAAAGGATTTCAGGTACTAATTGCATCAGGAGAAACAGCATTCCCAGGTGGCACAACAGCCATACCAGGTTGTATTCGTTTTGCAAGATGAGGTAAGTGAAGGTGAAAGGCAAGACATATAAGATCGAGAAATGCCAATAAGCAGGCAAAAATCGTTTGAGTCCCGAGGGCCAGAATTTAACCATGGCTAATGGGGCACAAATTGCGGCACCTGAAAAGCGTAGCAACGGACTCTCGTAGGGTTGTGGCAGCAGGTATACCCAGATTGCCCAGTAAAGCGGGTGGCCGATCAATCCGATAATGCCGACCAACATGATGTTATATCGCGCTCTGTGCGTGCCTCGCTTCAGGGTGCGGCTGAGATAATGGATCAGCTGATGCATTTTAGGGGCACCTCGAAAAATACGATTTCGTCACTGGTATGCAGGTGATCTTAAAACACGAAATGGGTCGCATTGAAGCTCATGCCGGAGGAGCCCACCCACAAGGCGACCCGTTCATGCCGCTTTAAATGGTCGGACTTGATGGCGTCGACCATCGCGGCCGGGATGGATGCGGAGACCAGGTTTCCGGTCAGGGGATAGATATGGTGTATCTTGTCGGCTATACCAATGGCCTGCCCATACAAGTCCCATTCCTTTTTCGATGAGGCATGGACGAATATTTTATCGACCTGCTTCTTGTTCTTTGCCATTGCCTTATACACGGCAATGGATTCATCCTGTCCACTTTTATGTAAATCGATACCGAATGAGGTAAATTGAAGCGGACCGTTGGCGCCGATCAATTCATTGGGGTGACAAAAATCCTCATACCCGTTCATGGGAATCGTGCACAGATCCGCCAAGTCGGGTCGGGTCGAGAAACTAAACGCGAAATTTTCGGGTTCTTTCGGTATCAGGAGGGTAGCCGTCGCCGCTTCACCGATGCTGTAGGACGGGAAGGTATAATAGATCTGTTCTTCGTTCTTCAGGGCAAAATTCCTTGGGAACAAGGGGCCATTCTCGATCATGTTGAATTCGGCGTTGATGATAATGGCATTTTTGTAGGCCCCGGATTTGAACAAGGAATCGACCAGATGCAGGGCGCGTACCCAGCTCATACAGGCATCGATAATATCAAAGCATTGGGCCTTGTTGAACCCGAGTGCATTGGCTATCATATGGCTATTGCCGGGCTCTAAAAAGCCGCGTCCGACACCGACATAGATCAGCAAATCGATATAAGGTGGCATCAGATAGCATTCGGACAGGGCCTGGTTGGTCGCCATTGCCACATGATCGAGTGGTTGTTCGTGGCGATCACACCAGCGCCGTTCTTCTAATCCCGATGTCTTCAACAGTTGTCTGATAATTCTGGTGGCGCGCTTGATGTTACCCTGGTATGCAGTCGAATGCTCCTTGATCAGCTCGATCACTTCATCGTTGGATACCCGCCTTGAGCCGAGACTTGCCGCAATACTTTTAATAATCATGTTTGGACAAAAAATCATCATCTAGGATCAAAATTCGATAGTTGTCTTTACTCATGGTCATCTCCGCTTTTTGGTCACAACTCAAGGATTAGGAAATCCAGCCGCGCCACGGCTGGATAACAGGAACGCGCTTTCGGCCCGCTTGGCCAGGGCAGTTGTAACACAATGCCATTAAGTTAGCTGCTGACCGCGTGTCGTGGTCGATCAGGATGCGGAAGAAAAAACTACGAATCGCGCGAATCGATCCGTGAGGATTCGCGTGATTCGTCGTTTCTCCTCTTTCTTGCTGACCGGATGCATTGGACTCGAGACCCCATGTCCCTTATCGGCGTGTCTGACTTGACCCTAATGTCAGGTAATGACTAAGCCGAATAAGTATGCGTACCAGATAGATAGCTATAATTTGGGCGAGAAACGAGACGACAACCCAAGACAAGAAAATAGAAGATGCATATAAGTAATCAATTTTGCATACATCTAAATTGTCATCTCGACAGAATTCACCCATAGCATTGTGTTGCATACCTGCGTAGAGGGCAAACATGCCAAGTAGAACTGATATGGAAAGAGACACCAAGAGTGCTTTTTTCATACCGCACACCCTCGCTTTCTCCAAGGTTGTAAGTAGTATAGTCTCCCTACTCGTGCGCCATAGTCCGTTACCTTTCTTGCCCCTAGAAGATTGTAAATAGACGCAATTTTTCTAACGGTCGGCTTTTCAATCCGATCCCGAATTCTAGATAGCAAAATGACACCAAACTCTATGTTATAGAAGGGGCATTCCAGTAGCTCTTTGGTTACTCCAAGTTTTTTCCAGTAACCATAGTGTATGTTCATTGGAAGAATCGTTCTTTTAGAAGGATGGATTCTGTCGTACCACCCATGAGTAGTTTCCATATACATAATCGCCATAACGAAATTTGAGTCGATCTTGTATTTTTTGGCGATTTGGATAATCAATCCGCACCATTTGTAAACTTGACTTGCGATCTCGATCTCATAAAGAGGCTCCTTTCCTACCGCTCTCTGATTTTCTGTGATTTCAAAAATTGCTGGCGTATTTTCAATGATGCTTTTTTTGCGGGACTCAGTGTCGTTTAAGATCGGTAGTGTTTCTATATTCATAACCTTTAGATTATCCTGGCCGATTTTCAACGCCATTAAGTTAGCTACCGGCCGCTTGTCGTGACAGGTCGGGTCAAAAGCGTGCCCCGGCGTCGAGAATACAAACGAGTCTGAACGCCCCCTGGCCCGACCACCGAAAAGTTAAAGAAAAGACAAAACGCGCGAATCGATCCGTGAGGATTCGCGTGATTCGTCGTTTCTCCTCTTGTTTGTCGACCGGTGACACTTAACTTACATGGCATTGAGTTGTAACACCAACCGGCGGTAGGGCACATCACATGATCACAGCATAGCATGTTGCAAACGCCTGCAAGTATTCACACTTGGTGTGAGTAACCTCAATCTGCCAAAAACGGCAACACAGGAATGGCCTATCTCGTGTTGTATGATCCTAAGTTTCTGTTTCTACTATGTTATTTCTGTGCGCCTCCGAGAAAGGGCGCACTCACGGCGCATCCAGGTCGAAAAACTGCCCGGTGGTGGTAAATTCATAAGTGTTAACCTAGAGAGATTCATCTTTTTGATCCCCTCTCCCCAACCCTCTCTTGGAGAGAGTGTCGTAAAAGGTGACGCCCGACGCGGTTTTTCACGTTCCCACGCGGCGCGTGGGAACCTGGTTGCTCCGCGCCGCACAGAGCATCAGGCTGGTGTCCACCATTGGGTATACACGGGCGAACCTGCCGGCGGTCCGGCGTTATCCGGTGCGGCCCACAAGGCGTCTGCTCTGACCGTTGCCGGCAGCTGGTCATTGGGTGGGTAAGCCGTCTGAAAGACGGCGGTCCCAGCGTCCCCGGAACCGCCGACACTTTGTCGGC
>NZ_FLUY01000265.1 GCF_900092655.1 Candidatus Thiosymbion oneisti | reverse complement strand
TTGCCCACGTTATTGAGCGAGACCGAGAGATCGCGGAGGGCCTCTGGGGTTTCGCCGAGGCGTTGGAGGATGCGGCGGC
>NZ_FLUY01001356.1 GCF_900092655.1 Candidatus Thiosymbion oneisti | reverse complement strand
CCTGCCGGCTCGTAGGTTGGGCAAAGCCGGATCAGGGACGATCCGGCGTGCCCAACAGCAACATTTCGTTGGGCACGACGCACCGTCCAAAGATGCGGTTCGCTGCGCTCACCACATCTTACGGCCCTTGCCCAACCTACAAGATCATGTTCTCGGGAGGATTTATACGCG
>NZ_FLUY01000264.1 GCF_900092655.1 Candidatus Thiosymbion oneisti | reverse complement strand
CCCTCGAAATCAGCCGCCGCATCCTCCAACGCCTCGGCGAAACCCCAGAGGCCCTCCGCGATCTCTCGGTCTCGCTCGACAATGTCGCGAACACCGATCAGCAACTCGGCGACTGGCAGCGCGCACGCGACGCCTTCACCGAGGCACTCGAAATCCGCCGCCGCATCCTCCAACGCCTCGGCGAAACCCCAGAGGCCCTCCGCGATCTCTCGGTCTCGCTCAATAACGTGGGC
>NZ_FLUY01000261.1 GCF_900092655.1 Candidatus Thiosymbion oneisti | reverse complement strand
GATGTGGCGAGGTATCCGTTCCCGGCCAAGGTGTTGTGGCCAGAGGAAAGCGCCGTCGCCGCGGCGCGGGTGGAACCTAAGTGCCGGATTCCTGGCAAACGCCGCTGGTATTCCCCGTGGCTGAGGTTAGATATGGCCGCGTCGCTTTGCCGGCGCACTCCAAAGCAGTCCGGAATCCATAACGAGGCGCTCCACCGGACCATTGCTCCGCTGTCGTTCCAGCCGCCAGAAGTTGTGAGTGTTGGCGATGCGGTGCAAGCAGAGGAGGTAGTAGCCTGCGGGAAAGGTCATTTGGGCATTGTGTAGTTCAGCCGGCGCGTCTATTCAAGTTCCGTGCAGTCTTCAACGAAGGTGGCCCCGGTCACGCATGGCGTCGGCTGAACCGGGCTTCATAGTTGGTAACGAATTAGGGGAAATCTTATGGGATACGTTCATGCGGAAATTGAGTTGAAAAACCCACGGCTTCCACAATTAAAGTCTTTGGTAACAAAGGCAATGGTCGATACAGGTGCGCTAATACTTTGTATACCTGAGCATGTGGCTCTTCAATTGGAGCTGGAAGAAAATAGAAAACGTGAAGTGACAACTGCTGATGGGAGTCGTCACAAGGTATCTTATGTTGGCCCCATAGAGGTTATTTTTGAAAATCGTAATTGTTTCGTAGGTGCATTAGTTATGGGAGATGAGGTACTGTTGGGTGCTGTTCCAATGGAGGATATGGATTTGATTATATCTCCAAGCCATGGAAAACTAGTGGTTAATCCAGAAAGCCCGAATTTTCCTCATGCACTTGTTAAATGACTTGCCTATCCGCGAAAGACATAATCGCCGATATCAAGTCGCAGCGAAAAAGTGCCTAAGTGTCAAGTCCCGCCAGATTATAGACACGTTTTTTGAACAGATTGGGTTGTTTTTGGTACCAGCTTTTCATGG
>NZ_FLUY01001722.1 GCF_900092655.1 Candidatus Thiosymbion oneisti | reverse complement strand
AAAGCGGCGGCAGGATGGTGCCACTTGGCCGATCCCCGGCTTATGCCTCGCGCTGTCGGTTCCGGTAAGCATCGGGGGGAAGTGGCCGCCGCACTCCAAAACGTCCAGTGGAACCCTTCTATGATCGTTGGCAGTCCGGAATCCATAAAGAGCCTTCTCACTTTCATCGCAGTGGCGATTATCGAGTCAGGAGACAAGTGACCTTACTTTCGCCATTACATCTTGTAACACGGTATTCGCGGCGACATCGATCTTCCGTACCCCGCGGGCGCGGTAGTCGATCATCTTGATCTGGTGACAAAGGACAACTCCGGTGGTCCTACTACCTTGGAGCGGAACCTCAAAGGCGTGACCCCGGACACGGCTCGTAATCGGCGCTACGAGCGCAAGTCCAACCTTCTTGTTAAAGGTCCGTGGCGTAAGGACCAGGGCGGGGCGCTTCATTGCCTGCTCATGCCCGCGCGCCGGATCGAAATCCGTGAATAGGATTTCTCCTCGGTCCGGCACGTAACTAGGCATTTACAAAGGGTCCTCACGGCCTATCGGGGGTGCGTCGAGCCATTCTCGATCATCGTCCTCGAGCGCAAACTGGTCAGCGGTCGATGCTTCGAGCAAAGACTCGAGCCCGTACTCCGGTGTTTGGATGGGTTCGATGACAATACAATTATCTTTCAAGTGCATATCTACCAGGCTATCTACGGATAGTCCCAAAGCCCGAATCAATTGCGCGGGGAGCCGAATAGCTGCGCTATTGCCCCATCGCTTGATCTCTGCGTTCATAAGTGTATCTCCTTAAGTATCTACATGACTGAGTTTGAAGTAATTTCATAAGGATTGTCAACTAGTACCTTATTGCAATCGATATTGCATGTGTAGGGAACGGCCTCCGTGCCGTTCCGCAAGCTGCTCGGAACGCCACGGAGGGCGTTCCCTACAGCAAAATCATGCGAAATGGGGTACTAGGGGGCGTTCTCAATTGAGCCAACTCATCACGAAAATCAGGCCCATAGGTCGGGTCAGGCTAGGGATGGCTGCCACCCGACGGAGGTGGCTGGCATACGGCGGATGGCGCAAGCTTATCCGCCCTACGCGAGCTCGTAACGGGTTGTTATCCTTAGATAATTTTTTAATTAAGAACGCCCCCTAGGCGAGCGTCTCCGGCATCAGGCACCAGGTGTCCTGTCCGTCTTCCGACACCGGGGCCACCCGCCGCTTGTTGCAAACCCGACAAGTGAGGCCCTACGCGCGGCTCAGTGCCTTGAAAATCAATCCGGAATGCGCGCGTTTCGGATTAGGCATGGCATTTGCTTGGTAAAGTATCCGAAGCGATCTCGAATCACGCGAGCGACGGCGCCCGCGACTTTTCCGGAGACCAGCCGATGGAGCTGAAAATCCTGGGGCAAGGCGCGCCGGCGGTATCGACGGGGCGCATCGGCTGCGCCGCGAGCGGCCACGGCGGTGGGGACCCACTCTCCCGGCTGCCCGCAGAGGTCCGGGCGCAGATACGGGACCACCCGTGCTATTCGGAAGCGGCGCACCATCACTATGCCCGGATGCATGTGGCCGTGGCGCCAGCGTGCAACATTCAGTGCCACTACTGCAATCGCAAGTATGACTGTGCCAACGAGTCGCGCCCGGGCGTGGTGTCCGAGCTCTTGAGCCCGGATCAGGCGGTGAAGAAGGTCCTGGCCGTGGCCGCCGCTATCCCCCAGCTGGCAGTGGTCGGCATCGCCGGTCCCGGCGATCCGCTTGCCAATCCCGAACGCACCTTTGCAACCTTCCGCAAGCTCTCGGAACAGGCGCCGGACCTCAAACTGTGCCTGTCTACCAACGGGCTGGCGTTGCCCGAGCTGGTCGATGTGCTCTGCGCGCACCGGGTCAGCCATGTGACCATCACCATCAACTGTATCGATCCGGCAGTGGGGGTCAAGATCTATCCCTGGATCTTCTGGAACCAGCACCGGATCGAGGGAGCTGAGGCCGCGGCGATCCTCATCGAGCAGCAGCGGAAGGGTCTGAAGATGCTGGTCGAGCGGGGGGTCCTGGTCAAGATCAACTCGGTGGTGATCCCCGGCGTGAACGACGTACACCTGAGAGCGGTCGCGCAGTACGTCAAGGCCAAAGGGGCCTTCCTGCATAACCTGATGCCGCTCATCGCCGACGCCAAGCACGGCACCTTTTTCGGGGTCACGGGACAGCGCGGCCCGACCCGTGAGGAGCTGCGGGTGCTGCGGGACGCCTGCGCCGGCGACATGAACATCATGCGTCATTGCCGTCAGTGCCGCGCCGATGCCGTGGGTCTGCTCGGCGAGGATCGGTGCCGGGAGTTCACCCTGGACAAGATCGAACACCGGGAGGTCGATTACGACCAGGCCATGGCGGTGCGGCGGCGGGTCCATGCGACCATCGAGGCCGACCGCGCGGCGTGCCAGCAATCGCCCGAGCCCGGATAACCGTCAACAGGGCCTTAGAGACTGTCTAAGAACTTGCCCGGTTGGCTCCCTCGCCCCCTGGGGGGAGAGGGCTGGGGAGAGGGGGGATCAAGGGCTTGATTGCGATCGGATTGGTCACGCCATATCAAGCAACATCAATGGGTTAGTTTTTAGACAGCCTCTTAGGAGTCCGACGCTATGCCGAAAGCGAAAATTACATTCGACGATATCGAGCAAACCGTCAATGTCCCCGCGGGTACGCGCGTCATCGAGATTTCCGAGAAGGTGGGGGCCGGCATCATCTACGGTTGCCGCGAGGGTGACTGCGGAACCTGCATGATGCATGTCACCGCGGGTTGGAACAACCTCACCGCGCCTTCGGTGCTAGAGGAGAAGATCCTGCGCGAGAACCTGGCCGGTCGCCACGACCGGCTGGCCTGCCAGGCGCAGATCCTCGGCGATTGCCGGGTCAAGCCCGCCTGACCATCAACACCCAACCCGGAGCGCTATTATGGGCCTGGTTACCTTTTCGAACCCCGAATTCAAGGACAAGACCGTCTATGCGGTAGCAGGCAGCCACACCGAAACCATCCTCAAGCTCGCCAAGGAGCACCGGGTGCCCGTCCAGTTCGACTGTCAGGATGGCGAGTGCGGAAGCTGCCTGGTGCGTGTGACCAGCATCGACGGCAAGGATCGTATGGGTGGTCCCCTGACGGAGAAGGAGAAGAACGTCCTGCACGAGCTGGGCAAGCTGACCAAAGAAGAGGTCGAGCAAATGCTCGTCGACGACTTGCCGAGCGAGTGGCGCCTGGCATGCCAGATGATCGTTCGCGACGAAGACCTGTTGGTAGAGTTCTGAAGATGTCCGGCGCGCTCCCTATCACCATCGATCATGCGGTGCGGATCTACGGCCTGCTGATAGCGCGGGCCACCGGGATCGGTAACGACCATGCGTTGGCCTGTATGATCGCCAGCGCGTGGACGGGGAGGGGTTCCCTGCCGGCTTGGCTCGGGCTGTCACCCGCCGCCTTCCATTGCCTGGTGGGGCATCACTTTCCCGGAGCAACCTTGCCTGCTCCCGCCTTCCCGGGTCTGGCGGCTCCGGAACCACGACCCGACGAGCTGGCCGACCTGGTGCGGCTGATGTTGATCGACAAGGCTGGTGTATCGCCGTCCGAGGTCTGGATGGCCCATATCGTGGCAGCGGGTTGCATGGCCTCCGACCATCTATGGAGTGACCTCGGTCTCTGGTCCCGAACGGATTTGACGGCCTTGATGCGCCGCAACTTCCCGGCCCTCGCGGCGCGCAACGTCAGAGACATGAGATGGAAGCGCTTTCTCTACAAGCAGCTGTGCGAGACGGAGGGGGTCTACACCTGCCGCGCGCCCTCCTGCGAGGTCTGCGTCGATTATCAGGGCTGTTTTGGACCCGAAGCCTGAGCCGAAGTTGTTTCCGGCGATACCCGTTACCCACGAATGGGTTCGGTGCCATACAGGTCGTTTCTTAAACCGCAAAGGCGCAAAGAGTGGGAGATAGTGAACACAGCAAGCCGCATCGTTTTTCGCTCACAGCAAAGCGAGCGCGGCTGCGAATTCCACCAGGACGACAATCCTCGGTGAGATATGCGGGTTAGGCCATGTGTACACAGACTTCTTGGTCGAGCCTATCGGCCATGGCTTCGCGTGTGGTCTCAAGATCGTACCGGGTTTGGAGATTCATCCAGAATTGGGCCTCCATTCCGAAAAAGCGTCCCAGTCGTAAGGCAGTATCCGCGGTGATACCCCGTTTCCCATGGACAATCTCATTAATGTGACGTGGCCACACCCCAACCGCTTGGGCCAAATGATACTGGCTTATCTGCATCGGCTTTAAAAAATCCTCAAGCAGAATTTCCCCAGGATGAATCGGCGAAAAGTCACGCTTCGTCATCATTTTCCCTCAATGATAGTCCACAATTTCTACGTCATAGGCGTCACCGTCACGCCATACAAAGCACACGCGCCACTGATCGTTCACACGGATGCTATGCTGTCCTTGGCGATCGTGGGTCAATGCCTCCAGTCGATTGCCAGGCGGCACGCGTAAGGTCTCCAGCACCGTGGCCGCATGGAGTTGTTCCAGCTTGCGTGCGGCTACCCACTGTATATCCTGCGGCAATCTGCGCGAGAATTGTCCACGGAAAATCTTTTCGGTTTCCTCTCTCTTAAACGATTTAATCATGCAGAGAGCATAACATTTTTCGTTTGCCAGGCGTTCTTGCTATACGTGCATTTCTCCGGTTTCACTTTTACCTGGTTCCGTGAACTAAATGAGCCATTCAGGGTGTCGCAAAAGATGACGCCCTCCTCCGGAGGGTGTTGTAAAAGCTGGTAAGTCCGCACCCAAAGCGGCATCGGGTCCGTGAAGACCTACGACTTGGCATCTCACCGTCGTTCCGGGTAGCCCGTAGGTCGGGTTAGGCCAGGGATGGCCGCCACCCGACGGAGATGGCTAGCATCCGGCGGATGGCGCAAGCTTATCCGCCCTACGCGAGCTCGAATTTCTGTTTCTTATCGTGATTTCATTCGTCATTGAGCAACCGGCGTATCGCTGGTTCGGAAAGTCCCATGGATGCGGCAATAGTTTCAATGGTCATCCTATTGTCATACAGCGACTTGACGAGGATTTTCCGCTCTTCCTCACGCCCTTCCGCAAGCCCTTCCTCAAACCCTTCCTGTCTGGCCTCCTCGGCTTCCCATCTGGCATGCTCGATCACTCCCCACTCGGAGCGGACAGCATCGATATGCTTGTCGAACCTGCGCCGCTCCCGTTCATCCAGCTTCAGATAATCGAGCTTGTCCTTCAAGGCGCCGATACCGGGAGCGGTGAATTCGTCCAGCACCTCGTTGTTCTTGAAGGCATAGACCCACTGATCCAGGTCGTCCCGAACCACGTCCGTAAAGCGTTTCAGGGGAATCAGATAGTACTCGGGAAAGACATTGGTCTCTCCGATGCGAATCTGATCGCCGACCAGGGATCTCTTCAGGGTCACGGGATGATGGGTATGCAGGCCCGTGAATTCGGTCTTGCCATGGTAGATGTAGTCGTCACCATCATGGCTGACGTCGAAATGGAGGAGGCTGATGGAGTAGACTTTTTTGAGATTGGCGTAGGGCTCGCCCAGCTTCAGGGTCTCGACGATGGTCTTGGCGGTGCCGTAGGTCAGGCGCTTGAGGTAGGCCATTTCCGAGAGGTATTGCACCTCGACGATGATCCGCTCGTCGTCTTGGGTCTTAGCCAGGAGATCCACGTGATTGTATTTGTCGCTATCGTCAAGCCGATTGCTCTCACTCTCCAGTAGATCGAGGATGACAATCGGTCGCCCGAACAGGGCCGCTAAAAAACCCTCCAGGACATCGAAGTTGGCCTTGTCCCGCAGAACGGTCTTGATGGCCCAGTCGAAGGTGATGATCTGGCGGCCGGTTGCTTTTTTCATGCGGGTGTTCCTCCGCAAAAGGGTTTTCGTTCGATTGGTCTGTGCTTATCTGGACATCCGGCCCGGCTTTGTCGCCTATGCTACCACCTGCCTGCTACCAGCCGCCCGATTGCTCAAGGAAATGCTCGCTATATCAAGCCATTGACCACTGTTTCGGCGATTGGTACGGGGCTTGCAACAAGGAGAGGGAACGCGCTTTTGTTCCACCCGCTGCGAGCAGCGAGTCAATCGGGAGATCCCACCATGGCACTGCGTCAATGCGCCATCTACGGCAAGGGCGGCATCGGTAAGTCGACGACGACCCAAAACCTGGTCGCGGGGCTGGCCGAGATCGGCCAGAAGGTCATGATCGTCGGTTGCGACCCCAAGGCCGACTCCACCCGCCTGATCCTGCACTCCAAGGCCCAGGAGACCATCATGCACCTGGCCGCCGAGTCGGGTTCCGTGGAGGACCTGGAGCTCGAGGACGTGCTGCGGATGGGTTACTCCAATATCAAGTGCGTCGAGTCCGGCGGTCCCGAGCCCGGGGTTGGTTGCGCTGGTCGCGGCGTCATCACGGCCATCAATTTCCTCGAGGAGGAGGGCGCCTATGACGAAGATTTGAACTTTGTCTTCTATGACGTGCTCGGCGACGTGGTGTGCGGCGGCTTCGCCATGCCGATCCGCGAGAACAAGGCCCAGGAGATCTACATCGTGGTCTCCGGCGAGATGATGGCGATGTACGCGGCCAACAACATCTCCAAGGGGATCGTGAAGTACGCGAACTCCGGCGGCGTGCGTCTCGGTGGCCTGATCTGCAACAGCCGCAATACCGACCGTGAGAACGAGCTGATCCAGGCCCTGGCCAAGAAGCTGGGGACCCAGATGATCCACTTCGTGCCCCGGGATAACGTGGTGCAACGCGCCGAGATTCGCCGCATGACGGTCATCGAGTATGACCCCAAGCACTCCCAGGCCGAGGAATATCGGGAGCTGGCCCAAAAGATCGTCGATAACAAGAATCTGGTCGTCCCTACGCCCATCAGCATGGATGAGTTGGAGGACTTGCTGATGGAGTTCGGGGTCCTGGAAGAGGAAGACGAGTCCATTATCGGTCAGACCGCCGCGGCCGCGGCGGCCGCCTGATGCATGAGACAGGTCCATTCATACAACCGGGCGACCGACGGCGGGGCCGCCGCGGCGCCCGAACAGGGGAGCCTTGCTGGCTCCCACGCTCCAGCGTGGGAGCAAATCCCGACGCTCCAGCGCCGCCAAGCGACCAGCGTAGCGCAGCTCACTAAGAGGCTGTCTAAAAACTAACCCATTGATTGTCCCAAAAAACTTCAGTCCGCCGTAGGCGGATCGAGGTGCAAACCTCCATCTTCAGATGGATTATCTTCAGTCGGCGGTTGAGTCCGCCGAGGGCCACTTTAGTGGCCCAACCTACCAGCTTCAGCTGGT
>NZ_FLUY01000260.1 GCF_900092655.1 Candidatus Thiosymbion oneisti | reverse complement strand
ATTATAGAATACCTGTGTAGCAGCTAAAGCCTTGCACTAAAGTGCATAGTTTTGGACTAGCGGGCTGGGACAATAAAAACAGGGGCATTTACCTTTTCAGTCGGTCGCGACCTCGATTAACACATAGCCCCGTTGAAGCAAATCGTTTGTTTCTTCGTCATCGTGTAAAATAATGGAAGGCTCCTCGCGCTCTTCCCACACTCCAGCGTGGGAACGTCGTCTTGTCCACTCCCGTGGACGCAGCTCCTCTGTGCTGATAGGCGTTGGCTGTGGCCTACCGAGACGCTTAATTGATGCTGGAGCGTGGGGAGCCAGTCGATAATCAATGGGTTAGTTTTTAGACAGCCTCTAAGTGTCAAGTCCCGCCAGATTATAGACACGTTTTTTGAACAGATTGGGTTGTTTTTGGTACCAGCTTTTCATGG
>NZ_FLUY01000394.1 GCF_900092655.1 Candidatus Thiosymbion oneisti | reverse complement strand
TCGGAAACTCGTAGCCGCTGCTGCATGGGCCTGATGTGCTTGATTTTCATGAGGATTCAGCTCAATTGAGAACGCCCTCT
>NZ_FLUY01000488.1 GCF_900092655.1 Candidatus Thiosymbion oneisti | reverse complement strand
ATCCGGCGGGTGACGGCGCGCCCACCGCCGCGGCAATCGCGGCGCTTGGCGCACGCGCCTGACCCGCCCTACGGGCTTTGTCCCCCTCTCCCCTACGGGCTTTGTCCCCCTCTCCCCAACTCCTCTTTTGGCTCGTTCCCACACTCCAGCGTGGGAGCCAGAGAGCGCCTTGAACCGATGATCCCAGTCGAATCCTCCGGACAGCCCCGTAGGGCGGGAAAGCGCAGCGCATCCCGCCTTCAGCCTTTGTCATCTATCCGGATCTTCCTATGCTCAATATACGTCTTTGGGATTCATCCAGTCACCGGCTACCAGTCACCAGCTACCGGTAGCCGGCGACTGGTAGCTGATAGCTGATAGCTGGTAGCTGGTAGCTGGTAGCTGGTAGCTGAATTGCCCACCCGACATCCACGATCCCCCCTCACCGCGCCCGGCTCATGGACCGGGCTACATCTCGGCCAGGATCTGCTCCTTGAGGTCCCGCTTGAGGATCTTCCCCATACCGGACAAGGGCAGCGCCTCCAGGATCCGGGCCTGTTTGGGCACCTTGTAGGCGGCCAGGTTCTCGCGCAGAAAGGCGATGAGTTCATCCTCGGTCGCCGTCGCCCCAGGTTTCAGGGTCACGCAGGCCATGCCCACCTCGCCCCAGCGTGGGTCCGGTATCCCGATGACGGCACACTGAAACACGGCCGGATGCCGGTAGAGCACGCCCTCGAGCTCGGTGGGGTAGACATTTTCGCCCCCCGAGATATACATATCCTTCTTGCGGTCGGTGACGAAGAAATATCCCTCCTCGTCCTGGTAGACCAGATCCCCGGTGTGGAACCAGCCGTCCGCGTCCAGGGCCCGGGCGCTCTCCTCGGGATCGGCGAAGTAACCGGAGAAGCGGCTGGGGCCCTTCAACACCAGCTCGCCGACGGCGCCGGGCCCCAGCAGGCGGTTGGCGTCGTCCATCACCCGCGCATCGATGAAATAGTTGGGGCGTCCGATACTGCCCGCCTTGCGCTGCGCGTCCTCCGCAGGCAAGGCAAACAAGCCGGGGCCGAACTCGGTCATGCCGAAACCCTGCTTGAACCGGACCCCCTTCTGCTCGCCGTACTGCTCGATCAGAGGCACCGGCAGCGGGGCCCCCCCGCTGGTGCAGAACCGCAGACTGCCAAGATCGGCCCTCGACCAGTTCGGGGCCTGGGTCAACGCCTGGTACATAGTGGGCACCCCGGCGAAGACCGTGATCCGCTCCTGCTCGATCAGGCCCAGCACCTGGACCGGGTCGAACTGGCGCGTGAGCACACTGGTATTGCCGAAGATGATCTGAGCGGAAAGATAGGCGAACAGGCCCCCGGCGTGGAACAAGGGGAACACACACAGATAGATGTCATCATGGCGCAGATCGTGGATCACCGTATTGAGCACATTCCACACGATCATCCGATGGCTGATCATGGCGCCCTTCGGGAGGCCGGTGGTACCCCCGGTGAACAGCAGACAGGCGGTATCCTCCAGGTCCAGGGAGTCACAGGTAATCGCCGCCGGTGCTGTCCGTTCCAGCACCTCTTGGAGCGGATGACTGCCGGGGATACCGCTCCCCTCACAGTGCAGATAATGGCCGATGGTATGGGACCGGTCGGTGGCGTCCTGCTGCAGGAACCGCGCGGCCTCTCGGAAATCGTCGGAATAGAGCAGGACCTTGGGCCCGGTCTTCTCGATCAGGGCCGCCAGCTCCCGGGCGTGCAGACGCCAGTTGAGGGCGGTGTGGATAGCCCCCAGCTTGCCGCAGGCGAAAAAGGCATCCAAGTGCTCCACCCCGTCCCGGGCCAGGATCGCCACCCGATCCCCCTTACCGACGCCGGCCACTTCCCGCAACCAGCCCGCGAGCCGGTTGGCCCGCTCGTCGAACGCCCGGTAGCTGAGCCGCAGCACGGGCTCCTTACCGACATCGATGATCGCGATCCGATCGGGAGAATAAAGCGCGCGCCGGCCCAGATAGTCACCGATATACATAACAAATGCTCCGAATTCGGCTGCCTAGAGGTTAAGGATGATACCGGCTACCAGTCGCCGGCTACCAGTCGCCAGCTACCAGTCGCCGGCTACCAGTCGCCAGCTACCAGTCGCCGGCTACCAGTCGCCGGCTACCAGTCGCCGGCTACCAGTCTTTTTTCTCGTTCCCACGCTCCGGCGTGGGAACGCCGCTGTGGCCGCTCCAGCGGCCGAGGTTTCATGACGCTGGAGCGTGGGAGTCAGAGAGGTTGCGTTAGCCGCGCGGGGAAAGGCTTCGGGAAGCACGGCGTCGAACGCGGCGTAACGCAACACGACGCCTGATGACCAGTTGGACCGGCAACTCGGTATTCGGGTTCTCCCCGGTAACCAGAAGAGCCGACAAGATATCGGTGGTCCCAGAAGCCGACAGAATGTCGGCGGTCCCAGGGGCCGACAAGATGTCGGCGGTTCCGGGAACGCGAGTCCGGCTGGGACCGCCGTCTTTCAGACGGCTTACGGACCCCATCACCAGCTGTCGGCAACGCTCAGAGCA
>NZ_FLUY01001819.1 GCF_900092655.1 Candidatus Thiosymbion oneisti | reverse complement strand
CCGGTTCACCAGGACTCGGCTGTCCGATCCCCGGATACGCAGGGGTGTGATGACGTGAAAGCCGATGCGGTTACCCTGGCGGCGGTTTGCGATCAGGATCTGACCTGCGGCTTCGAAGGTCCCCCGCGCTCGCAGCTTACGGAACCGCAGCGACTCGGGGTCGGCGATCGGACCCCTGAACTCCAGCGCCGGCAGCTCGGCCCGTTCGCCGAGGACCCGCATCTGCTCTCGCTTCTGCTCGGCGCGGTCGATCTGCCAAACGCCGAGCGCAACGAACAGGGGGATCGGCAGCGCGAGCAAGAGCGTCGGCACCCAACGAAAGTGAAATTTTACATAGCCAAATTGCATCTAAGTGCTATAGTGCAAAAATATGGAGATCGTGATTCTGGTGCATCCAGGAGAAAACTGCTCACCAGCCCCCGGAAAACGAGGCTGGTGGGCGGTTATTGCGCCAGATCCTTACCATACCCAACCAGAAGAGGTAACCTATGGAACTCATGTACAAGATTCCGGTGATTATCATCCTCGGGTTCATCGTCTTTTCCCTTGCCCAAGGCATGTACTATCTCGCCAAGGACGACGGCGATGAGGACAAGACCCGGGTGGTAAGGGCGCTGACGGTGCGGATCGTGCTTTCGCTCACCCTCTTCCTACTGCTCATCCTCGGCTACTTCCTCGGAGTGCTTCAACCCTCCCCCCTCAGCTAACAGGTTGGGGTTCCTGCCTGCGGCCTGCGGTAGGCAGGAACCTCAACATCTGCCGCTTCCAGTCGCCAGCTTCACTCAATCAGACCTGGACAATTCCACGGCAGGTAGGAGCGAAAAATCTTTCGCCCCTAAATGTCCCAATGCAGGTCCAGCTCGCCTCCGATCCATCCATCGACTTGATTGGGCAAAAGCGTACCAGGGTGGTGCGGCGTGCCCGACGCGCTGTGGATGTCATCAGGCACACCGCTTTTCTCCGCGCTGGTGGTGTGCGGCTCGGCGAACCGGACCCGTAGGCTGGGCTGTGTCCACCAATACGGCACCTAACTCATCCTCGGCTACTTCTATCGAATCAGCAATCGCGGACCGGTTGGGTTAGCCGCGGGGACGGAGCCTAACCCGACCAGGAAAATAACCACAGAGGGCATGGAGGGCACGAAGAAAACAGAGAATTTTCTCTGAGTTCTCTGTGTCTCTGTGATGTAAACCCGTAAGTGTAAAAATCCGGGAGGTATGCCCACCCGGATTCGAAACTCACCCTGCCGCGCTCAGGTCTGCAGCAGTTTGACTCAAACCGGCTACAACCAGTAGACGAATACGAACAGTCCCAGCCAGACCACATCGACGAAGTGCCAATACCAGGCTACGGCCTCGAAGGCGAAGTGGTTGTGGGGCGAAAAGTGGCTCTTCATCGCCCGGACGAGGATGACCATGAGCATGACCGTACCCATGGTGACGTGGAAACCGTGGAAACCGGTCAGCATGTAAAAGGTCGAACCGTACACGCCGGATTTCAGCGTCAGATTCAACTCGCCGTAGGCATGGTAATACTCATAGGCCTGCATCGCGACGAAGATCAGACCCAGGGCGATGGTCGCGGCCAGACCCCACACGAGCTTTTTCTGGTTATGTTCCTTCAGTCCCCAGTGGGCCCAGGTCACAGTAGCACCGGAGGTGAGCAGGATCAGGGTATTGAGCGCCGGTATGCCCCAAGCCCCCATGGGTTTGAACTCACCCCCTAGCTGCCCCGGTCCCGCGCTCGGCCACATCGCCTCGAACTGCTTATAGAGGATCTCGTGGGTGACTCCGAGATAGCCCTCGCCGCCGAGCCAGGGCAGGGCGATATCCCGGATGTAGTAGAGGGCACCGAAGAAGCTCAGAAAGAAGAAGACCTCGGAGGCGATGAACCAGAACATGCCCTGGCGGAAGGAGCCATCCACCTGCTCGTTGTACCTATCCGCGAGGTTTTCCTTGATCACCACGCTGAACCAGCCGTAGAACATGACCATCAACAGGACGAAACCGGCCAGGACCATCCAGACGCCGGCACCGACCGCGTTGATCGTCAGGGCGGTTCCCGACAGCATAAGGAATATCGACAGCATGGCGACGATCGGCCAGGGGCTGGAATCCGGGATGTAATAGTCAGTGGGACCGTGATGGGCAGCGCTACTCATCCTTATCTCTTCCTCTTATAGGGTTAGGGGCGATTGACATTCTCGTTCAGTTTCATGGCCGCGAGCGAGTCGGGATCAATCGGAGACCCGCAGCACGCTATAGGACAAGGTGAGCGAGTTGATGTCCGCGGGCAGATCGGGCGACACGGAGAAGCGCAAGGGCATCTCGGTGATCGCGTTACCCGCGAGGGTTTGCCGATTGAAGCAGAAACATTCCATTTTGGCGAAGAAGCCGGTGGCCTGCCACGGGGCAATGCTCGGGATGGCCTGGCCCGTAATCTCCTGTCCCGAGCGGTTTTCGGCGATGAACTTCACGAGATAATGCTCTCCCGGACGCACGCGCAGCCTGCGCTTCATCGGCTCGAGGCGCCAGGGTAGATTCGGGTGGATAGTGGTATCGAACTTCACCGTCACCCAGCGGTCCTGTACCACGCCGGTAGCAGCCGCCCGCGCCGCCCCGGCACCGATGGTGGCCCGCTGTCCCACCGATTGCACGCCGGTCACTTTGCACAGCAAACCGTACAAGGGGACCATGGCGAAACCGAAACCGAACATGCCGACGGCTAATCCCATCAGCAGGAGCAGGGTACGTCGCTTGCGCCGCTCGACGTCGCTCATTGGGCACCGGTGACGGCCAGCTCGAACAGGCCTTTCCAGAAGGGGATAGAACTCAGCAACATGAACAGGGCAAAGCCCGCCAGGATCCAGGCCAGGCGCAGATTCTTGCGGCGTCGCTGGGGGGGGTTATCGGCGCTTATCATAAGGATCAAGTTCATTCAAAAGGCGGCGGGTGCTTCTCCTACCCGCCGCCCATGGGTCATCAGGAGGCGGCGAGCTTAGGCGGCGTGGTCCAGCTATGGAACGGAGGCGGTGAAGGCAGCTCCCACTCCAAACCTTTGGCACCTTCCCATGCCTTGTTCTCCGCCTGCTTACCGCCGCGGACGGTCTTGATGACGATGTAGAGCAACAGCAAGTGACTCAGGCCGAAGACGATACCGCCGATGCTGGAGATGACGTTGAACTCGGTAAACATCGCATGATAGTCGACGATACGCCGCGGCATTCCGGCCAGGCCGATGAAGTGCTGCGGGAAGAAGGTGATGTTGAAGCTGATGACATTGATCCAGAAGAAGAGCTTGGCCAGCTTCTCATCGTACATGTGTCCGGTCCATTTGGGCAGCCAGTAGAAGACGCCCGCAAACAACCCGAACACCGCGCCGGGCATCAACACATAATGGAAGTGGGCCACCACGAACATGGAATCGTGGTACTGCATATCCGCCGGCACCACTGCCAGCATGATGCCGGTCAGGCCGCCGAAGGAGAACATGAGCAGGATGCCGATCGCGAACAGCATGGGGGTCTCGAAGGTCATGGCCCCTCGCCACATGGTCGCGATGTAATTGAAGACCATCAGCCCCACCGGGATGGAGATGATGATGGTGCCGATCATAAAGTAGCTGACCGCCCCCAAGGACATGCCGATGGTGTACTGGTGATGGGCCCAAACCACCATGCCGATGATCATGATGGCGATCATGGCGCCCACCAGGGAGGAGTATCCGAACAGGGGCTTACGGGAGAAGGTCGGCACCACAGAGGCCAGCACCCCCATGGAGGGCAGGATCAGGATGTAGACCTCGGGATGACCGAAGAACCAGAACAGGTGCTGGAACAGCACCGGATCGCCGCCGCCGGCGGCGTTGAAGAAGCTGGTGCCGAAGTGACGGTCGAAGAGCAGCATGGTTATCCCGCCGGCCAGGACCGGAATCACCAGAATCAGCAGGAAGGCGGTCACCAGCCAGGTCCAGACGAAGATCGGCATCCGCATCATCGTCATGTTCGGGACCCGCATGTTGAAGATGGTGACGATGATGTTGATGGACGCCAGCACCGAGGAGATACCCAGCATATGGAGGGCGAAGATCAGGAAATCCATGGACATGCCGACCTGGACCGACAGTGGCGGATAGATGGTCCAGCCGGTGTTGATCTGGGTGCCGCCACCGGGGAAGAAGGGCACGATGAAGGACAGGATGAGCATGGTGGCCGCCGCCGGCAGGATCCAGAAGCTCAGGTTGTTGAGCCTAGGCAGGGCCATGTCCGGCGCCCCGATCATGAGCGGGATCATCCAGTTGGCCAAACCGGCCGCCGCCGGCATGACGGCACCGAAGATCATGATCAAGGCGTGATTGGTCACCAGGTTGTTATAGAGATCCGGCTCTAGGAGTTGCAGCCCGGGCAGAAAGAGCTCGACCCGAATCGCCATGGCGCTCAGGCCCCCGGCGAACAGCATGGTAAAGGCGAATATCAGGTACATGGTCCCGATATCCTTGTGGTTGGTGGAGAACAACCAGCGCTTGAGGCCCTTGGGTGGCCCGTGGTGTTCATGCTCCCCGTGGTGTTCGAGGTCGATAGTTGCGGTGCTCATAGCAAGCTTCCTCTCCGGTAAGGCCTGATTTGAATTCATTAAACGATCAATAGAGTATGAAACCCCCAATCGGCCACTATTTGACGGCCAAGGTGCGGGCGGCCTTTATGTCACGTGGCTGCACCAGATCACCCGTATCGTTACCCCAAGCATTGCGTTCGTAGGTGATGATTGAGGCGAGCTCGAGATCGGTGAGGGTGTTCCAGGCCACCATTGCCGTCCCCGCCTTGCCGTTCAGGACAATATCCAGATGCGCGGGAATAGGACCGGTCACGATGGCACCGCCCGTGAGCGCCGGGAAGGCCGGCGGCAGACCCTTGCCATTGATCTGGTGGCAGGAAGCGCACTTGGTGTTGTAGTTGGCCCGCCCCTTCTCCATCAATTCCTCCATGGTCCAGTCCTTATCCATCGCGGCCTCGGCGGCGGCGGCCAGCATCGTCTGTTTCTGTCCTTCCATCCAAGCCTTGAATTTCGCTTCCGCGACCACCTCTACCTCGATGGGCATACGCGAGTGCCAGGTACCGCAGAGCTCGGCGCACTGCCCGGAGAAGCGGCCCTCGCGGGTGAGGTCGACCCAGGTCTCGGTCACATAGCCGGGGATGGCGTCCTTCTTCACTGCCAGCTCCGGGACCCAGAAGGCGTGGAGCACATCCGCGGAGGTGTGGAGAAAACGCACCTTCTTACCTACGGGCAACACCAGGGGGTTGTCGACGGCTCGCAGATAGCCGGCGGTATCCTCCCCGGCCTGATCTTCCGGGAGATAACGGCTCTCGACCCGGACCGGCTTCGGTTTACCGTCGATCTCGACGCTATGGTCCAGATACTCGTACTCCCACCACCACTGGTGACCGATGACCTTCACGTCCAGCAGATCCTCTCCCTTGGGCACCTCCCACACCTTCTCCAGCGTCTTCTGAGCGGAGCCGGCAATGGTCAAGTCGATCCCCAGCACCAATATCGGCACGATGATCCAGGACCACTGGCCGAACCAGGTCTCATGGAAGCGTTGGTCGGCCCGGTACCCACGGCTCTTACGGTGGTAATACAGCGAATAACCCACGAAGGCGAAGATGATCACCAACAGCACCGTAGCAATAGCTGAGGTGAGCATGTGGATATCGTAGATCTCCTGAGCCACACCGGCGGCAGGCTCAGGAAAATTCAGGGCCATCTCGGCACCGGCGGTACCGGCCCAACCGGCGAGGAGCGAAAATACGGATAGGGCGCCGAGGCGCTTGCTGATTGCTGCCATAGTTTCTCTCATTCGTTGATACACGCGCCGCTGGCGCAACCTGCCGCTCTCGCCCCATCGGAACCGAGAGGGGTACCTGACATGAGATCGGAACCGGCCGCCCGGCGAGTCCGATCCCGCGTTGAATCGGCCGCTCCGGTGCCGGGGAGAGATGGGGCGACGTGCGGCCGACCAAAACCCAGGCTATCGCCAAGCTCCACGGCCAGCTCCTCATGCTCCGCCTCGACCAACTTCGAGCTCACCTCCAGCCCCTTGCCGTGACAGCGCAGGAGGAGACGACTCGGGTACCAGCCGCGGGGATCGCGCCGCAGCTCGACCCGGGTCCAGTTGGCCGGCAAGCTGGCCACCTCTGTGAGTCGCCGCCCACCGCGCAGGACCCGGAGTACCGGACCCTCCACCTCGATCACCTCGCGGGTGTGGCCGGCAAGCGCGCTCAGGTAGAAGCCGGCTACCAATACGAAGAGCTCAAGCCCTGCAAACGGCAGCACCAACCAGGCCCCCAATGCCGCGAAGTAGGCACCGAGCACGGCGAAGCAGGCGGTGAAAAACAGCAGAACGCGCTTGGTCGCCCGCCAACTAAGGGCGCAGTTGGGACGCACAACAAACCGGTATCTGTCGGAACCCTGCGCTTGGGACACCGGCATTCGAGCACCCTCTCAGGCTTGCCGCATTGGCCGTAGAGGAAATGGCCAACGCTGCGGCGACCCCGCCGGTAATCCGTTTTTCCCATGCTCAAAAGACACCGAACGACCCCCTTGCTAAGATTCTGACTTTTACTAGCGAATCGGGAGATAGAAGAATGATCCAAGCCATAAAAAAATGCAACCATTTAGAAATATGTGAATTTTCTAACGGATGGGCCTAGCCTGCCAAGGCGCGCCTATCTCGTGATGCCGGAGCCCTCCTCGCCACCCATGGCGTCTATGCCGCTTTCTTGACCGCGAGCACCTCCCATACCTGCCACGCCTCAATGCCCATGTCCTTGGGCACGCTGCCGCTTTCCAACACCAAGGCAATGGCCAGCCCCATTCGGCCTTATAGCAGATAGCGGTCGATGCGACAAAATTTCATCGATCTTAAGGAATCACACCTTCGATGGTCTACCCGCAAGACGCAGCAGGAACCCGGAGACGCAAATGAGTCAGGCAACGGTCTTTATCAGCTACCGGCGTTGCGAGGACGACGCGAAGATACTCAATCGCCTGAAGACGTTCTTCGTCCCCTTGGAGCAAGAAGGACTGATCTGCGGCTGGACCGATCGTGACATCGAGGGCGGACAATACTGGGGCAAAGAGATCGATGCCGCGCTGGAACGTGACAAGATTGGCGTGCTGCTTATCTCTTCGGATTTCCTGGCCTCGGAGTTCACTCGCCGTGGCCGTGGATCTGCCCGGCTGGATCCACCGCATGTTTGCAGGTGAAGCGATCAACAACACCGCTTTGGCGAGCTCCTGGAAGGTGCCCATGCCATGGACGAGCATTTCCGATCCGCGGACTTAAGCGAGAATCTGCCGGTCATCCTGGGACTGATCGGGATCTGGTACGCCAACTTCGCCGGCGCCTGCACCCACGCGGTACTACCCTACGATCAATCCTTGCGTTACCTGCCGGCCTACCTCCAGCAGGGTGACATGGAGAGCAACGGCAAGCGGGTGACGCGCGCGGGCGATCCTGTGGCATACACCACCGGACCCGTGGTCTGGGGCGAGCCCGGAACCGATGGTCAGCACGCCTTCTTTCAGCTCATCCA
>NZ_FLUY01000258.1 GCF_900092655.1 Candidatus Thiosymbion oneisti | reverse complement strand
TTGCAATCTAAAACAACGAGTTATGGAGCGAATGAGCGGCCACGATGCCCTCATGGCTCGTTCCCACGCTCCAGCGTCGAGATGCGACAGAAACCGGAGTACACTCATAACAACCCGGTTGCGCAGGGCTATGTGGATGATCCGGCGCACTGGCGTTATTCCAGCCCGCGTAGGGCGGGAAAACGCAGCGCATCCCGCCGCGTCGGTTATTTTGGAGCCAATTCCTTTACAACATCGTTCGCCGCCCGATGCGGTGGATAGAGTCCCGTTTCTACGTCCCGGTGAAAGCTCGAATGTCGATACGGAGCAGGCCATTTCGTTTCACAGGGGTTACAGATGATCGCTCTCGAGTCCCTATCGCGTATATCGGTCGACGATTATCTGACCTTCGAGCAGGCAAGTAAGATCTGTCATGAGTTGGTCGATGGGTACTTGTATGCCAATGCCATTAAGTTAAGCATCACCGGCGCCGTTCGTGATTGATTGAGCGCTGCTTTTCGTCGCCCTCTCCCCAACCCCTCTCCCGCCGGGAGAGGGGCTTTGAGGCTTAACTTAACGGCATTGACTTGTATGCTATGACTGGCGCCAGTGATCGGCATGAGGAGATTGCGACCAATCTGCTGGCAATCTTGCACAGCCACCTGAAAGGCAGTGGTTGCCGAATCTACGGGAGCAATCTGAAGATCCGCGTCGGAGACGACTTTTTGTACCCAGACCTGTTTGTACGCTGTGCAACCGAGCGGGGAGACCCCTTTTTCAAGACCGATCCGACGTTGGTTATCGAGGTATTGTCTCCCAGCACCCGGAGCTATGATCGAGGCGACAAGCGACTCGTCTATCAAAGCCTCGTGACCTTGCAAGAATATGTGTTGGTCACTCAGGATACTCCTTCCGTCGAGATCTATCGTCGCCCAACCGACGGGTGGAAACGAGAGACTTACCAGGGGCCGGGCGAATCGCTCTCGTTCCAATCCGTCGCATTGGATATTGAGCTGTCAGATGCCTTGCGAAAATTGACAACTGATATCGGTATAATCTCTTCATCTACGTTTGCTTTTCCAAGGATGAAACCATGCCCCTCAGCCAACAAGCCCGGACCCTCGCGGTCACCACCCCCCTCGGCGAAGATGTCCTGCTCCTGCGCGCCATGAGCGGGCGCGAACACCTGAGCACCCTGTTCGAATACCAACTGGAACTCATCAGCGAGTCCCACCAACCGATCAAGCACGAGGCACTGCTCGGCCAACTCGCCACCGTGCGGCTGGAACTGCCGGACTACCAAACGCGCTACTTCAACGGCATTGTCAGCCGTTTTTCCCACACCG
>NZ_FLUY01000661.1 GCF_900092655.1 Candidatus Thiosymbion oneisti | reverse complement strand
CGCGATTTGAAGAGCCAGCAGTTCGGTGAGGGGTTGGAATGCAGCCGCTCACGCGGGGTTGGGCGCTTCACGGTGCTGGTGCTG
>NZ_FLUY01000257.1 GCF_900092655.1 Candidatus Thiosymbion oneisti | reverse complement strand
CCGTCGAAGCCGGTGTGGGAAAAACGGCTGACAATGCCGTTGAAGTAGCGCGTTTGGTAGTCCGGCAGTTCCAGCCGCACGGTGGCG
>NZ_FLUY01000426.1 GCF_900092655.1 Candidatus Thiosymbion oneisti | reverse complement strand
AATCCACCAGCCGCCGGGTCCTCCATCACCAATCTGGAAAGGATTGAGTAATTTGGCACCCAGCACGGAGCCGGCGTTCACATGAGCCGCGGAAGGCCGCGGGTGAGTATGCAGCTGCCCATTCAGGATCTCCCCGGTCACCCCTTCAGGCAGGGCCTCCA
>NZ_FLUY01000256.1 GCF_900092655.1 Candidatus Thiosymbion oneisti | reverse complement strand
TCGGCTGGCTCCCCACGCTCCAGCGTGGGAGCAAATCCCGACGCTCCAGCGTCGATTAAGCGCCTCGGTAGGCTAACCGCCAACGCCGATCAGCACAGAAGAGCTGCGTCCGCTGGAGCGGACAAGCTGCCGTTCCCACGCTGGAGCGTGGGAACGAGCGTGAAATTTTCAGATTTTATGCCCTAAAATCAGTATCTTAATTTTTAGACAGCCTCTAAGGAACGAACCCCAACGGGAGAAAAACGACGAATTACGCGAATCAACGCGAATGCAGATTCGCGTGATTGAGTAGTTTTGCTTTGTAGGGCACCTTGCAAGATCCTGGGGAGGGAATTTTTCAAGGCGTCCTATACCCGACAACAACAAGGTTAGAACATCACCCGCTAGCAAACGACTTCCACCGACTCGACGCGCTGGAAGCCCCGGGGCAACAGCTTCCCCCGCCGGCCTCGCTCTCCTTGGTAGATATCCAGATCGGTCGGCTTCAGGGTGAAGTGGCGCCTGCCGGAACGGATAGTGAGTGCGGCACCCTCGGGGACAACTGCTAGGGCGGCGAGATATTCTTCGCGCGCCTTGGATCTGGCCGCCGGGATGCCGATGATCTTGTTGCCCTTGCCCCGGGGCAGCTCGGGCAGTTCGGAGACGGGATACACCAGCAGGTGTCCGCTGTTGGTGACCGCCGCCAAGCGGTCGCCGCGCAGGTTCAGCACCGGCACCGGGGACAGGGCCTCGGCACCCGCGGGCAGGGTGAGTACGACCTTGCCCGCCTTGGGCTTGGCGTACAGGGCCCGCAGGGTGACGATAAAGCCATAGCCGGCATCGGAGGCGAGTAGATATTTGGCCTCGGGCTCGCCGCCTAGCACTGCAATGAAATCGATGCCCTTGGGCGGCGCCAGACGTCCGGTCAGGGGTTCGCCCTGTCCCCGTGCCGAAGGCAAAGTGTGGGCCGGCAGCGAGTAGCTGCGGCCGGTGGCGTCGAGAAAGACCACGGGTTGGTTGCTGCGCACCCGGACCGCGCCCAGATAGGCATCCCCGGCCTTGTAGCCCAGGCCCTTGGGGTCGATCTCGTGGCCCTTGGCCGCACGCACCCAGCCCTTCTCCGACAGGACTACCGTCACCGGCTCGCTGGGGGCGAGCTCGGTCTCGTCCAGGGCTAGGGCGATACCGCGCTGCACCAGGGGCGAGCGGCGCTGGTCGCCGTATTTGTCCGCATCTTGCCGGATCTCCTCGCCGATGAGCTGCTTGAGCAGCCGTTCGCTGCCGAGGATCTTCTGCAATCGGTCGCGCTCCTCGGCCAGCGTCGCCTGTTCGGCACGGATCTTCATCTCCTCCAGGCGAGCGAGGTGGCGCAGGCGGGTATTGAGGATGTACTCGGCCTGGGCGTCCGTGAGCGCGAAACGGGCCATCAGCACCGTCTTGGGCGCGTCCTCGGTGCGGATGATGCGGATCACCTCGTCAAGGTTGAGGAAGGCGATCATCAGGCCCGCCAACAGATGCAGGCGGTCGAGTACTTGGTCCAGCCGGTGCCGTAGCCGGCGGCGCACCGTCTCGGTGCGATGGCTGAGCCACTCCGCCAGGATCTCGCGCAGGTTCATGACCCGCGGCCGGCCGTTGAGTCCGATCGTGTTCATGTTGACCCGGTAGGTACGCTCCAGGTCGGTGGTGGCAAACAGGTGGGACATAAGCCGCGGCACGTCCACCCGCTGCGAGCGGGGGACGATGACCAGGCGGGTCGGGGACTCGTGATCGGACTCATCCCGCAGGTCCTCGATCATGGGTAGCTTCTTGGCCTGCATCTGCTGCGCTACCTGCTCCATGATGCGGTTGCCCGAGACCTGGTAGGGCAATGCGATGATCACGATGTCCCCATGCTCCAGTTCGTAGCGGGCGCGCAGCCTGATGCTGCCGACGCCGCTCTCATACAGGCGCACGAGCTCCTCCGGCGGGGTGACGATCTCCGCCGCGGTCGGGTAGTCGGGCCCCGGAACATGGGCCATCAGCTCCGCTACCGTGGCGTCGGGACGCTCCAGCAGATGGATACAGGCGGCGGCCACCTCCCGCAGGTTGTGCGCGGGAATATCCGTAGCCATGCCGACGGCAATGCCGGTGGCGCCGTTGAGCAGCAGGTTCGGCAGCCGCGCCGGCAACAACTTGGGTTCCTGGAGGGTGCCGTCGAAGTTGGGCTGCCAATCCACCGTGCCCTGTCCCACCTCGGCGAGCAGGACCTCGGCATAGGGCGCCAGGCGCGCCTCCGTGTAGCGCATGGCGGCGAAGGATTTGGGATCGTCCGGCGAGCCCCAGTTACCCTGGCCGTCCACGAGCGGATAGCGGTAAGAGAAGGCTTGGGCCATGAGCACCATGGCCTCGTAGCAGGCGGTGTCGCCGTGGGGGTGAAACTTGCCCAGCACATCGCCCACGGTACGGGCGGATTTCTTGAACTTGGCGGTGGCCGCCAACCCCAGCTCGGACATGGCGTAGAGGATGCGCCGCTGGACCGGCTTGAGACCGTCGCCCACATGGGGCAAGGCTCGGTCCAGGATGACATACATGGAGTAGTCCAGGTACGCCTTCTCGCTGAACACATGGAGCGGCATCCGCTCCAAGCCCTCGTGGTTGTAGGTGGGGATGTCCGTCATCTGTGGGGCCGGCGAACAGTCATCATTCACCGGTAGGCACGAGCTGTATCTCGAGGTGGTCTCGCCTGGAAGTCAAGGGTTTGCGACAGCCACAGGCTCATCGACCTCAACGTTCGAGTTATTAATACTATTTTCAGGGCCAAATAGGACGTAATCTATACTTATTCTGTCGTCGGCTATTGGACGAAATTGCTCATTTGCGTATGCAATATGCTCAGGATGATCTCGATAAGATGTAATCACGGATTCATTGGCGAATCTTATTAACCAACACCATCGATATTTGGCATTTGGCTCGACCGATTCACCGCTCCAAGTAGCTCTGACTCCTGGAATATTATCCAAAACCGCGGTGCCCGTTTGTGCCGTTTTCCTCGTTTGCTCGTCGCTTACGCTCGAATTGTAAATAATCAGGTGTTCTATTGGTGCATATATTTTGCATTTACTTTTTGCATCAACCGCCAATCCTGTCGCGTCTACCTGGTCAACGATTTTTGACAATGAATCGATAACCGAGTTTGTTACGGCCGCTTCCAACTGATTCCAGGTGCTCACGTTCTCGATCTCTTTCACCAATGAACCAAATTCAACAATATTATCTATTTCCGAAAAATCGATTGCAATAGACTCTTCCGGTTTGCTGACAACCCCACAGGAGTTCGCAGTCCGTTCTATCTCCAGCTTATCTTGTTCATTGCAATTATTCTCCAAAAACAGCGCTTGGCATCCCCCCCGTAATGCCTCGACAGCCTGACTCTTATCAGATATCCTTCTTGCTACGAAAGACGACGCTACATCCTCTTTTCTCAGCAATTCCTCAATCGACGGAATTAACCCGTTTTCGACCTGGGATCCATCGATTGTCACTACGAATGGAATATCGTGTTTCTTAGCCCATGCAACCGCACCTTTCAATACTGACAATGATTGCACGTTAATAGCGGGCAATTTATAGTGATGATCATCCGAGTGCTTTACAAGATCCGATAAGTTCAATATTGCCATAGTAGGAACCTATATGTTGAAGGCTAACGTTTGGGCTCTGGGGAGGCGCGATAGCGCCAGCGTTTCTTGGAGCCCTTTGTTATACGCTTGGCTGCTCTTTTCTCAGACTTCCGATTAGTGCGCTTTGAGTTATCAATGCTTTCAAAAGAATCAACGCTTTTCGGTAACTTCTTTTCTTCTGTTGCAAGCCTACGTTCTACTTTCTTTGCGTCTTCTTCTGGTGGTAGAAGTTCGGGTTTTATGTTTCGCTTGCCTAGCAGATCTCTCACGTCTCGATTGTTACTGACGTGCTCTCCAGTAATTTCGTGCTCCGTTGCTAAGTCGTCACGTTTGATATTGAAGTTTGTAATCTCGTTAGCAAAATCTTTAGCTTTAATAGTTATCATGGGTAAGAAATCTGCCAAGGCTCTATTTTCTGGCATATTTAGCTTGCGCTTCATGTCCTTCGTGTTCATCCCTCCAAACAAAGCTGTATCCCCTTTACTCCGTATGCGACCAAAGCTTTTCTGGTCCCCAACCCTCTCGAAAATAATCCCAGACAATTCTTTCTCGGAAGCAGTGAGCCGTTTTCTTGCGTCAAGTCTCTCTACTTCTGCGCTGCGTTTTTCAATTAGCTCCTGTTTTCTGGTTTGTACTGCGAAATATGTTTGTGCAAATGCAATTTCGTCTTTTGATGGATCCCCGTTTTGTGCGATCAGGTAGCAGGCATACCGGGTAAGCGCGACATCGGCGATCTCCCGTTGAGCACCGGACCCGAGGGTAACCATTTTCGTGACATCAAGAAAATGGTCGTCAGCATCGTAACCTGCGGTTATACAAGATGTTTTCGCTTTCGAAACAACTTTGATAAAATTCTCCCACCTAGCGTAACCAAGAAGATCTTGCAGGTCGCGTGCCAACCAGAATTCCACGCCAGTTTCATCTTCCACTTTGACGATGTGCTCAAAATTAGAATGCAATTTCGTGATTACTTCCTTTTTCATGGAGGTTTCCTCAGTTATGGAAAAGAAACAATACTACCATGTCGCAACCAGGGGCTTGTGAGACCTAACGCAAAGCGTAACCGGACCTATTAGGTCGTCTATATTGCCAACAGATGGAATGGACCGACATCTATTTTTCCGACGCTATATCAACGTCAATCTAGCATGATCGCGTCTTTGCGATCCAAGATACATGAATGGATTTCAGGACTCGGTGAGAAGAACGACCGCGAAGGCGGCAATCCCCTCGCCGCGACCTGTGAAGCCCATGCGTTCCGTGGTGGTCGCCTTCACATTGACCCACTCCACCGGACAGCACAGATCCGCGGCCAGGACCTCAGTCATGGCTGCGATGTAGGGCGCGAGCCTGGGATGTTGGGCAACGATGGTCAGGTCCGCATTGCCCATGCCGAATCCGCGTTCGCTCAGGGCATCCATTACCCGCCGCAGCAGGACGCGGCTGTCGATGCCGGCGTATTGGTCTTCATGGTCAGGAAACCAGCGGCCGATGTCCCCCAGACCGGCGGCGCCCAGCAAGGCATCGCAGAGGGCGTGGATGACCACATCGCCGTCCGAGTGGGCGGCGAGCCCCTGGTCGTGCTCGATCCGAATCCCCCCGAGAACCAGCGGTCGCCCGGACTCGAAGCGGTGGGCGTCCAGGCCCTGCCCGATCCGAACCGGTATGAGGGGCTGTTGACATTCATCGTTCACGGTGCAGACGCCCCTGCTGCCGGAGATAGAAATCCGCCAACGGCAGGTCCTCCGGTCGCGTAATCTTGATGTTGTCGGCGTGGCCTTCGACCAGCATGGGCTCCAGTCCCAGCAGCTCCACGGCAGCGGCGTCGTCCGTAACCAGGCGGTCCTGGTCCAGGGCCGTGCGCAGGGCCCGGCGCAGGAGGCCAAGCCGAAACACCTGGGGGGTAAAGGCGTGCCAGAGGGCATCTCGGGGAACGGTGCGGCCTATTGCACCATCCTCCGTGGCCTGCTTCATGGTGTCCCGCACGGGCACCCCCAGGAGGCCGCCCACCGGATGGTCCGGCAAGGTAGCCAGCAACCGGTCCAGGTCATCCCGGCGCAGACAGGGCCTGGCCGCGTCATGCACCAGGACCCAATCCGCCGCGTCCGCTTCCTGGGCCAGAAGGTGGAGGGCGTTGAGCACCGAGTGGCAACGCTCGCCCCCCCCGTCCACCCGCCGGACCCGGGAATGGTCGGCGAAGGCCGTGCGGGGCCAGAACCTATCCCCTGGGTCCAGGGCAATGGAGACCCCCGAGATTTGCGGATGCTCCAAAAAAAGCCCCAAGGACCACTCGATGACGGGACGACCGGCCAGATCCAGGTATTGCTTGGGAACCGATGCCCCCATCCGGCGGCCGACCCCAGCCGCGGGAATGACCGCCCAATATCTAGCCCGCATATCTCACTAGTACTTAGTTTCGATTGATACTGCTGGCTCCCACGCTCCAGCGTGGGAGCAAATCCCGACGCTCCAGCGTCGACAAGCGATCAGGTAAGCCGGTCCAGGTCGGCACAGAGGGACACGGTCCGCTGGAGCGGACAAGACGGCGTTCCCACGCTGGAGAGACTGTGAAAGAATTCGCACGGGCATCCGCCGCGTGCGCTCCTGGGCTTCGGAAGCGCA
>NZ_FLUY01000599.1 GCF_900092655.1 Candidatus Thiosymbion oneisti | reverse complement strand
CCGTAACCCGACAGACGATGATGGGAGCCAGCCTGGGATGTCGGGTTACGGCGCGTTCAGCCTCGGTTGTCCACGCCTGCATCGCAAGGCGCGCCTAACCCGACCTACAAAACTTAACTTAATGGCATTGGTGTCTAATCCACTCAAAACCCTGCTGCTTCGAATGCGACGCCCCTTTTTTCATGACGGGGTCGCTCGGGTCTTGGTTGCTGCCACTCGCTTGGCAAGCCGTTCCAGGCAATGCTGATAGTCATCGCAGGTATTCCGCAATTCCTCCGCTAACCTTTCCCTCTCTATCAAGAGGTTATTCTTCTCTACCAAGAGGCTATCCTTTTCCTGCCGAATGGTGGCACGATGGGCCCACATCCCAAACCCTGCGAGTACTACAACCAAGGCAATGTATGTGTAGAGTAGGGGAAGATGTTTCATGTACTCAGGAAACAACCAAAGCACCCCGGATACCAATAGGGCCAAAACGATCAAAAAGACCAAGAATGGATCTCTAATCGCCTGAGTAACTTCCGATCCCAAACCGATCAGGGACTTTGGCAAGTTAACTGAGAACTGTATCGTCTTCTTTTCTTCGTTACCTGGTTTGGTCATCCGATCTTTCCCCTAGTAAGTCCCGACCTTCGCGTCTGCCTCTTCCTTCTGCTTCCGCCAGCGACGTTCCAGTGCTTGTGGGATCAGTTTTTCCAAGCGCTGGAGATAGTTGCCGGAGTCGGTTCGGGAAACATAGTCGTAGGCACCTTTGGCAATAACCTCGGGCATCTGATATGCAGTTACCAGAATCACCTGGGTCCAGAGATCCTTTTCCCTGGCCGCCTTGATCACGTCCAAGCCGGCCTCGTCTGTCTCCATGCGCAGGTCGGTAATAACCAGATCGAAATCCTTCTCCTCGATCAACCGGATGGCCTCCATGGCGCTCGCCGCCTTCAATACCTGGCCCCCGGTAGTCTTGGATGCGACGAACTTCAGTTGTTCAAGGAGATCAGGTTCGTCGTCTACCACTAACACTAATGTTTGAGCTTCTGACATGGTCATTTCACCTCCTGTTGTTTGGAATTTCGGCGTTTAACAAGGGAAGGCGGATGACAAAACGAGCGGCCTCGCCCGGCGTGCCCGTCTCCTCGATGGTACCCCCGTGGGCCTCGATGGATTGTTTGATGGTTGCCAGCCCCAGCCCTCTCCCCTTGCCCTTGGTGCTCGAAAAGGGCTCAAAGATCGATTGTTTGGACTGTTCAGGGATTCCGGGACCCGGATTGACCACCTCGATACATAGCTGGTCACTGCTTTCTTCTCGATGGGCGCGGATCACGATGGATGGATCGGTCACCGGCTCACTTGCCATACTCTCCAGCGCGTTCTTAATCAGCTCCGCGAAGGTGTCCGTAAGCAAGAGCTCGTCACCCATGAGCTCTATGGACGGTTCAGGAAGGTCGATGATAAGGCGTACCCCGCCGAGTCGGTCACGATTTTCTCGCTCAACCTTTTTCAGCAGATATCCCAGGTCCAACCGCTGCAGATCGAGTTTGGCGGGTTTCAACAGATTGCGCCAGCGGGTGAGCAACTCTTTGGCTATCTCGAATTCCTCCTGAAGCCGTTCGAACAAGACCTTGCTGTCCTCACCGGCCACGTCTCCCAGCGAGCTTTGTAGGACAAAGGCCGATCCCTCGGCCTGGGCGATCCGGTTGCCGATACTGTGTGCGGTCTGGCGGGCAAAATACCGCCACGCGGAATCCCGCCAGGCGTTCTCTCGTTCTTTACGCAGGTTTAGGTTCTCGATTGCCATGGCCGCTACCCCCGCATAGGCATCCAGGCTGATCCGATCCTTATCATCGATTTCCCGCTCCTCCCACAGAAACCGATAATCCACCATCAAGACCCCTTCCGTCTTGGCGCGACCCACTAAGGGGACACAGGCGAATGCGTGGTTCCCCTCCTCGGTGCCGGTGATCTTGCGGAGGATGATACGGAAGGGATCGGACATGCTATCTCCTACGATGACTGCTTTTCGCTCCACAAGGCAACGATGGAAGGCGCCGCCCAGCTCCCGCGCGGAAAACCGCTGTCGTTGGGTTGCCTGACTCAAGGGATGGTCATCCGCTTTTCCCGCACGGAGCTCGGCTTGAAACTGCTCGGCCTGTCCCAGATACCAGTCGAGCTTGTCATCAGGACCATTTAGGAGTTGCTTTTCCTGAATCTTGAGATATTTCCAGGTAGCGTCCGCCTCCTTTTGCGTCTTAGCTCCGATCGCCATCCTGCCGTAGACCGCGTCGTTTTCTCCCTCATCATTCAAGAATAGCAGGGCACGGGTAAAGCCGAGCCCGGCACCCGTCGTCACCCCGGTCAACAACAGCCGCAGAATGGTGTCGAGGTCATGCTGCGGATCCTGGATGCGGGAATAGATGACACTCAGGGAACGCAGGGGCCGGATCTGGCGTTCGAGCCGTTTGTAGAGATCTACGCTGTGGACGGCAATCATCGCCTGGATGGCGAAGGTCTCCAGCAGGCCGAGATCGTCCTCCCCGAAGGCGCCCGGTTGGGGGTGCTCCATATTGAGTACCCCCCACAGGCCATTCTCATCCTGTAAGGGAATGGCAAGCTCGCCCCGAGTCTCGGGTAAGACTCGGTAGTAGATACCCTGCCATTCGGGAGCTGTGACATCCTCGACCAGGACTGGCTTTCGGGTCCGGGCCACTTGTCCAATAATACCCTGGGATAGATTCTGGCGGTGAAACTGGCCTTCTTTGGGAAACCCATACTGGGCAACCACATCGAGCCTCTTCTGCCAAGGATCATATTGGAAAAAGGAGCCCGCCTTCGCGTCCGTGATATCCATGGCCTCCTTGAGGATCAATTCCATGACGTGCTGCTCGTCAGGCGCGCCGGTGACGATGGCCTGATCTACCCGACGCAGGGCGTCTCGTTCTCTGTTCTTTCGGTGCAGGTCTTGTTTGATTTGCTCCTGATTACGGGTCGCCCGGATGGTTAGAGCAGCCACTGCCGTTAGGGCTGGCACCAGGACCTCTTTGTCATCCGTACCGAATTGCCGCGGGACACGGTAATTGACAAACATCGCCCCAACCATCTTGTCTCGGTCCTGCAGTGGACAGAGAATGCGGGATTTGATCCCCTCCCGAACTACGAAATTACTATTGCCCTTTGTTGTTACTTCAGGACCCTCCAGGCAGTCATCGAGATAGTGAATCTCCCTATCCTCGATGATCCGAACCGCATTCTCCGGGACGGTTCCATGAGCCGCCTTGCTATCGATCAAACGCCCGGCCCGGGCCGGTGGATAGGAGAAGCGTTGTTTCGACTCCAGGTATTCGTAGATGGTCACCACATCGGCCGCGAGGATATTGGCGGCATACCCGGCGATGTCGTTCAGGAGCCGGTCCGGCTCGGCTGTCGTCACCATCATATGAGCGATGTTGTACATGTTGGTGAGATAGCGGGCCTGGTCACGGCCACGCAGCTCCCGGGTGGCGTTGCGGATGGCATTCTCCGCCTTGTGGGAAAAGGTCTCTCCCCAGCGGATCTCGTCCTCGGTGAAACAATGGTCGGTATGGAAATAGACATAGAGGATGCTCTTGCGCCTATCCACCACCAAGGGAAAGGCGGCAATCGCCTTAACCCCCTGCTCATAGAGGTTCGGTGCCAGCTCCTTGACGGCGTCGTCTTTCTCGCCACGGTTCTCGTCCGGCACGAACCTGGGCCGCCGGTGCTCGATGGCCGCATGGCCCAGGCGGTGGTGACCAGGCTTGGCTCGGTGGAAAAACCGCAGGCCGTGGTCGCCGACGGCCACTTCATAGGTGAATCTCTCCGGGCGCGTCGGGTTCGGGGTATAGGAGAAGTGGAGACTGGCCGCGTCCGCATGGAGGATGCGCCGGAGCCCGTCGGCCACGGTCTCGAGGACGCTGGGCAGCTGGGTGACACGAACCTTGATGGCGCCCTCGCTTACCAGATCGGCCAACCGCCGCGCTTGCTCGGGGGTAATGCGCCTATTCGGGTCCTTGTAGCCTGCATCCAGGGTACCCAGGGGATAGACCCAAGGGTAACCTTCCTCGATATTGGCCTGCAGCTCTAAGGCATACTGCCATCCGCCTTCAGGTAGCCGCTTTTCAGGGCCTTCCTGCCAGTGGGCATCCCGCCACCAGTCCTTGACCAGGCGTCCCGACCCATCCCGCACCAACAATATGGGGACCCAGGCCCGTACATAGTCCTGATGGCTGTAACGCTGATAAATCCAGGCATCGAAACGGGGGTCCTGGCCATGGATTATCTCGATACGTCGAGGATGGCTGCGCACCACATCCACCTGGATATCTCTGAGTTCCTTCTTGGTATCCATGGCATGCTTGGCGATTCCGGTCCAGTCCGTATCACCGGTGCCGAATACGGTCTCGATGGTCCGCTCCTCGGGACGCACCAGTTGCACCGCCACATAGTCGAAGCCCGTTTCAGCCTGGATCCGCTCACAGAGGTCGCGCAAGGTGTCCTCCAGCCTGAAGAGTCGAGCGACGGCCCGCTCCACCTCGTCCATCGAGGTCAGCACCCGGCGGGCCCAACCCAAGCCGGCGGAGACCTGTCCGGCGACGGCTTCCAGTACGGAGACGTCGCTTGGGATGAAATGGGTCCGCTGTAGAGAATTGACAAACAGGACACCGATGGTTTTGTCTTGTCGGTTAATCGGTACCCCGATCAGGGAGCGTACCCCTCGCTTCACCAGCCCCTCACGGACCCGTTTATCCGTGTGTGTATCATCGATCCGAATGGATTCGCCTTGCTCAAGGATCGCGCGGGTCAACCCACCCTTACTCCGGGGCCTGCTGACAGGCCACTCTAGACCTGCGGAACGGCCACCGAGTGTGAATCGATTGGTTCGGCTATCCAGCAACCAGAGGACACTGGCATCACAATCGGTCAATTTCCGGGCGACCTCGACGATAATACGCATTGCCTCGTTGATATCTAAAGATCTGGCGACGGCGCGGGTGGCCGTTGCGAGTAACCATCTTCGTCGCACTCGACCGGCATGTTCTCCGACGAGAATACCGATCCTGTCTAGGTGTCGGCGTATGGATTGACCGAAATCCTTCGGTAGCTCGTTCGATTTTGGGACAAACAGCCCGATTGCGCCCAGGGTCTCCGACCGCCAATGGGCCGGGAAGGCGAGCAGACCGAGCCGGTCTTTGGCTGCAAGCGATCGGCAGCGAGCCAATACTGGATCCTGGCGGATGTCCGGGATGGCTGCCTCCTTGCCGCTCGCAATGACCCTGGCAACCAAGCTGCCGTCCTCAATATCAGCGATAGCCTCGGTCAGGGCCTCCAGTCCCACCCCTGCCTGGCCGCGGGGGACGATGGCCCCGCCTTGGGTATTCTTGACCCAGATGGCAACGGGGGCTCCCACGAGTTCATGCGCCAGCTCGCACAGGGCATCCAAAACCGGTTCCACCTGATCGAATTCATCGTTTGAAGCGATTGTGCCCATGGTTTTTTACTCCTATTGCCGACGACAGGCGTCGTACTCGTTGCTGTGCTGTATAGTCGCGAGATGAGCGGATACCGGAAGGCCGGTCGATCTGATCCTATTTACTCGTTCCCTTGCGGCGGCGGTAATGGTAAATTTTTAAATGGTTAGCGTGGAGCAGTTCATTAACCCCGCCCCATTTTTTTATTTGATCCCCTCTCCCCGACCCTCTCCCGGAGGGAGAGGGAGTGCAACTTGTGGCGTGCCCAACACCCTGCTAGTGGCGCTGTTTCCATTTAAACCTTAACCACTACCGCGGCGGCAACCCGATCGCCGAATGTGTTCATACTCACAAAACTACTTGAGCGATCGGTCCGTATGCTATACCGGGTGTGAATATATTCATATTCCGCGGGCAGCAGACATGACCAAGGCGGAGGCGATTCAGCTCTTCGGGTGCAAGCAGGCGTTGGCGGAGGCGCTGGGTGTCCACCGGAGCCTGATTTTGAAGCTACCGGTTGAGGCTACCGAACAAGCCAATGTCATTAAGCCCGCGTAGGGCGGATAAGCTTGCACCATCCGCCGCATGTCAGCCACATCTGGCGGGTGGCGGCCAGGCTCCCTCCTGCGTCGGGACGGGGCTTGGTCTGACCCGACCTACAGGCCGCCATCCGGCGGGTGACGGCGCGCCCACCGCCGCGGCAAGCGCGGCGCTTGGCGCACGCGCCTGACCCGCCCTACGAGCTCTCAAAGCCCCTCTCCCCACGAGGGTGTCGCAAAAGCCCCTCTCCCGGCGGGAGAGAGCCTGCCCCGAGCGCAGCGAGGGGGCCGAGGAGAGGGGGTCAAAGGGTTAAGATCAGTGCCTTTTGCGATATCCTCCTGGAGCGGTAGGCAGACGCTCACCGTATCCTAGCACCCAGTTTCATCCAATTTTGCTGGTTTTCATTTCGAGCGAAGCGAGAAATCCTTGTCCCGACGAAGGAGGGATCTTATGACTTTGTGGTTGTCTCACCATCAAAGATCCCTCGCTACGCTCGGGACAAGGATCTCTCCCTTCGGTCGAGATGACAGAGACTGGTTTTACCGGAAAATTTTGCTGAAACGGGGTACTAGGGTTTTTGCCCAACTACCCGACTCGCTTCCAGGTCAAGCGCTTGTTTTAGCAGTGAGTATTATTCGGTGGCCCTGATCAAATTAGTTCAGGGCTTGCATTCTTTGGGTCTGACTCATGTATAATTAATAGTTTGCATACACTGCGCGTGGTTGTTTGGATCAGGGCTGAACATGGTATCGATTCGCTTGTCCCGAGGTGGCGCTAAGAAACGCCCCTTCTATCAGATCGTCGTTGCTGACGGGCGTCTGAAGCGTGACGGTCGCTACATCGAACGCATCGGCTTCTTCAATCCGATCGCTACCGGCGGCGAGGTGCGACTGCGGCTCGACCGGGTGCGCGCCGAGTATTGGATCGGCCGCGGGGCCCAGCCGTCCGAGCGGGTTGCCAAGTTGCTGAAGGAATCGGCCGCCGAGCCCGCTGAGGTCGTCGCACCACCCATGCCGTCCACTGCGGAGCCTGCCGAGGCCGAGGGGCCGGCCGCTTCCTGACCCGGATCGACGGGGCTCAGCCGGCGTTGGGATGGAGGACCAGGCGCCACCGGGGCTGCTGGTGGTGGGCCGCATCTCGGGCCTTTACGGCGTGCGGGGTTGGGTGAAGGTCTTCTCGGAGACCGAACCCCGTGACAACATCCTGACCTATCAACCTTGGTATCTCGGTGCAGGGCACAAACCGCGGGAACTGGCCGCGGGCAGGCCCCACGGCAAGGGCCTGGTAGCCCGGTTGGAGGCTTGTGAGGACAGGGACCAAGCCGCGGCCTTGGTGGGGTTAGAGATCAGGATTCGCCGCGATCAGCTGCCACGGCTCGGGGCCGATGAGTTTTATTGGGCCGACCTGGTCGGGCTGAGCGTCGAGACCTTGGATGCTAGGCCCCTCGGTCGGGTCGACCGGGTGTTCGCGACCGCCGCCAACGACGTGCTGGTGGTCAATGGGGATCGGGAGCGATGGTTGCCCTTCCTCTGGGATCGGGTCATCAAGGAGGTGGATCTCGATCTGGGCCGGATTCGGGTCGATTGGGACCCGGAGTTTTAAGGATCGAGGATGGGGGCTGTGCGTTTCGATGTCATCAGCCTGTTCCCGGATCTGTTCCGGATCCTCGCCGGGCAAGGTGTGGTCGGACGCGCGCTGGAACGGGGTAGCGCGGAGCTGCATCTGTGGAACCCGAGGGATTACACGCGGGACCCCCACCGCACGGTGGACGACCGGCCCTACGGCGGGGGGCCGGGTATGGTCATGAAGATGGAGCCGCTACAGGCGGCCATCGAGGATGCCAAACGCGCTGCCCCGGACAGTGAGGTGGCCTATGTGACGCCCCAGGGCCGCACCCTGGTTCAGGACACGCTTGCGGAGATCGCCGCCAAACCCGGTTGGATCCTGATCGCCGGCCGCTACGAAGGGATCGACGAACGGCTGGTGGAGCGCTATGTAGATGCGGAATGGTCTATCGGCGACTATGTGGTGAGCGGGGGCGAGCTGCCCGCCATGGTGATCATGGACGCGGTGATGCGCCTCCTACCGGGGACCTTGGGGCACAAGGACTCGGCCCGGCAAGACTCCTACGTCGACGGCCTGCTGGATTTTCCGCACTACACCCGCCCCGAGACGGTCGCGGGAGCGCGCGTGCCCCAGGTGCTGTTGAGCGGCGACCATCAGGCCATCGCCCGCTGGCGGTTGCAGCAAGCCCTCGGGCGTACCTGGCTGCGGCGCCCGGAATTGCTGGAGCGCAGGGGATTGAGTGCCGAAGAGAAGGTGCTGTTGAATGCATTTATCCAGGCCCATCGGGACGCTGAATGAGCACAGGAGCGAGAGGACTATGAACATCATTGATGAGCTCGAGCGAGCACAGATGAACCCTGATGTCCCGGACTTCGCGCCCGGTGACACCCTGGTGGTACAGGTCAAGGTGAAAGAGGGTAACCGCGAGCGTCTGCAGGCCTTCGAGGGCGTTTGCATCGCCAAGCGCAACCGCGGCCTCAACTCGGCCTTTACCGTGCGCAAGCTCTCCCACGGCGAGGGAGTGGAGCGCGTCTTTCAGACCTACAGTCCCGCGGTGGCCGGCGTTCAGATCAAGCGTCGGGGCAAGGTGCGACGGGCCAAACTCTACTACTTGCGCGGCCGTACCGGTAAAGCGGCGCGGATCAAGGAGAAGATCTGACACCTATCCCCCATCCTTGTGAGCCATAGCTTCTACTGGCACGACTACGAGACCTGGGGCCCCGATCCGCGGCGGGACCGTCCTGCCCAGTTCGCCGGTCTGCGTACCGACGAGGACCTGAATCCGGTCGGTGAGCCCCGGGTCCTCTTCTGCCGTCCGGCGCCCGACCTGCTCCCCCATCCCGAGGCCTGTCTCATCACCGGCATTACGCCCCAGCGGGCGGAGCGCGAGGGACTGATCGAGGCCGAGTTCGCGGATGCCGTCCAGCGCGAGCTGGCGTGGCCCGGTACCTGTGGGGTGGGCTACAACAGCATCCGTTTCGACGATGAGGTCACCCGCAACCTTCTCTACCGCAATTTCTTCGATCCCTACGCCCGCGAGTGGCAGAACGGCAACTCCCGCTGGGACCTGATCGATGCCCTGCGTCTCGCACATGCCCTACGCCCGGAGGGCATCGAGTGGCCCCGGCGAGAGGACGGAATCGTATCCTTCGCACTCGAACGGCTGACCGCCGCCAACGGCATCGAGCACGCGGATGCCCATGATGCCCTGGCGGATGTGCGTGCCACTATCGACCTGGCGCGGATGCTCAAGGCGTGTCAACCACGCCTCTTCGACTATGCCCTGTCGTTGCGTTCCAAACACCGGGCGGCGGACCTGCTGGATCGGGGCAGTCCCTTGCTCCATGTCTCCGCCCGCTATCCGGCGGAGCTGGGCTGTATCGCTCCCGTGCTGCCGGTGGCGCGGCACCCGGTCAACCGGAACGGCATCATCTGCTTCGATCTGCGCCAATCCCCGGACCCCCTGCTGAAGCTGGGCCCCGAGGAGCTCCACCGCCGCCTGTTCAGCCGCGCCCAAGACCTGCCCGAGGGCGTGGCGCGGATTCCCCTGAAAACAGTCCACATCAACCGTTGTCCCATCCTGGCCCCTATGAACACCCTAACGGTGGAGGCTGCCGAACGCTGGCAAATCGACACTGCTGTCGTCGAACGTCATGCGCGGAATCTAAAAGCCACACCCGGACTGGCGGACAAAATACAGCAGGTCCACAGGATGGCGACCTTCGAGCCGGAGACCGATCCGGATCTGATGCTCTACTCCGGCGGTTTCTTCCCCGACGCCGACCGCCGGGAGATGGCGCGTCTGCGTGGGCTTGGACCCGAGGAGCTGGCAGTGGCGCGGTTCGCGTTCGAGGATCTGCGCCTACCCGAGATGCTGTTGCGCTACCGGGCCCGCAATTGGCCGCATACCCTCACGCCGAAGGAGCAGGAGGCTTGGGACGCCTACCGTGCGCAACGCCTGACTGGTCCCGGTTCCGGCGGCAGCATCACCCTGGATACATATCGGAAACGCCTCACCGAGCTAGGCGCGGAAGCGACCGGAGACCCGCAGCGGCTTGCCCTGCTGGACGCGCTCGAGCAGTGGGCGGGGCGGGTGATGGACAGGGCTGGATGTGTGCCCCTTGTGGATGGTGCCGAGCCGCGTGACAGCCGGTGAGCACGATTGCGCCTTTGCGGTTCAAAGTTAAGGAGGGCAAAAGCCTTGACAAAGATGAAATTAGACACTATATATGGTGTCATATGAACAGCGAGGATCGTTTCAAAGCCTTCCTCGACACCCTGGAGTCCGCTAAGGCCGCAATGCGCTGTCGGGACATGGTGGATCTTCTCGATGGTCTGGGATTCGAGGTGCGGGACGGCAGGAAGCAGGGGCACAAGATCGTATTCCACGAAAATATAGCGGGGTTTTTCTCCGCAAGCTTCACCTGTGGCCATGGTCGCAATCCTGAGATCAAGCCGGCCTATGTGAAGCAGATCCGTAAGCTGTTGCTTCGGTATAAGTCTGAATTATTGAGTTTCCTGGAGACGAGAGATGAACATTGATGCGCACGCTTACAACATCACGGTTCGTTGCGGCGAATTCGAGGGTGAGATCCTCTACGAGGCGCGGGTGAAAGAACTGCCGGATCTCGTCGAGTACGGAGAGACCTTCGAAGAGGCCTACCGGCTTGCACTGGATGCGATTGAGACCACTGCCGGGGTCTGCGCGGAGAAAGGGCTTGCTATGCCTGCGGCAATGGTTCCGGCCGAAGACTACAGCGGTCGGGTGACGCTGCGGCTGGCGAAGAGCCTGCACCGTGCGCTCGCTGCAGCCGCCGATTCCGAAGGCGTGAGCCTCAACCAGCATTTGGTGAACATACTGAGTTATTACTCCGGGTTCGCGGCCGGCGGTCGTCACGAGGCCCTATCGTCAGGGAAAAGCGGTGGTCGAGGCCCCGTCGCAGTCTCGAACGAGCAGCGGCTCGGGGTCAACGATAAACCGGATCCTGCAAAAGGTTATCGATAGCCTTGAGATTCATAACCTCTGCTTGCGACGGACGCGACATCCACCGAGCCCAATGCCATTAAGTTAAGCGTCACCGGCAGCGTTTGTCATTGCGGTGGAACCCGTGGCGTTTGGTAGGTTTGAAGTTTCGGGAGGACAGGAACGAGCGGGCCGCACGGCCTCGACACCCGTAGCCCGTGCCGGCACCAAGTCCGTGAGCAGCGGTCGTCTTGTAGGTCGGGTTAGGCGCGCCTTGCGATGCGGGTGTAGGCAACCGAGGCTGAACGCGCCGTAACCCGACATCCAAGGCTAGCCTGCGGCATCCTTGACAAGGATAGTGACGCAAAGAGCAAACAAGCTTGAATATCTTCTGTTTGGAGACCTTCGTATTCGTCAAGGATTTCTGGTAGTGGCTCAGTTCGCGAAAAAACGGAAATTGCGAAAAAACGCAAGGACGCAAGGACGCAAAGAAAGAACAAAGAAACTTTGCGTCTTGGCGCCATTGCGTCCTGGCGTTAAATGGGCCGGAAAGTGAGCGGCCAA
>NZ_FLUY01001177.1 GCF_900092655.1 Candidatus Thiosymbion oneisti | reverse complement strand
CGCAATTTCCGTTTTTTCGCGAACTGAGCCACTACCGGATCATCCGACGCAGATGCTCCTTGGCTAACTCTCTGGGGAGTAGTGGTTAATATTTAAATGATTTGTTGGGCACGCCGCCGTCCAAAGATGCGGTTCGCTGCCTACCTGCCCCGTCCCTGGGGCGGT
>NZ_FLUY01000220.1 GCF_900092655.1 Candidatus Thiosymbion oneisti | reverse complement strand
AAAAATTTTATGCTTGGCCGCTCACTTTCCGGCCCATTTAACGCCAGGACGCAATGGCGCCAAGACGCAAAGATTCTT
>NZ_FLUY01000417.1 GCF_900092655.1 Candidatus Thiosymbion oneisti | reverse complement strand
TTGGCGATGTGATGGCCCAGGGACTGGGATACCCCGCGGAAGCCCTCGCAACGCACCGGCACCACCGGCTTGCCGGTCTCCTTGGCCTTTTTCTTGGCTACCGCCTCGATGTCGTCGCCGATCAGGCCGATCGGACACTCGGACTGGACGGTTACCCCCTTGTGGAGCGGGAACAGCTGCTCGATCTCAGTAACGATCTTATCGAGCTTCTTGTCGCCGCCGAACACGATGTCCTTCTCCTGGAAGTCCGAGGTAAAGTTCATGGTGCCGAAGGTGTTCACGCCGGTCATACCGACGTAGTAATTGCGTCGCCCGGCGCGGGAGTACTGGCCACAGCCCACCGGGCCGTGGGAGACATGGATCAGATCCTTGATCGGACCCCAGACCACGCCCTTGGAGCCGGCATAGGCGCAACCGCGGACGGTCATGACCCCGGGCAGGGACTTACGGTTAGAGGTAATGCATTGCTTGGATTGCTCAATGGACCGATCGTTGGCCGCCAGATGCTTGGCGCGATCCTTCCTGGCCCGGTCCGGGTAGACCTCCAGGACCTCCTGAATGAGGGCCTGGATCGGTTCGTGTGTCGATGCTGCCATAGCGAGGCTCTCCTGTTCGGGCGCCGCGGCGGCTCCGCCGTCGGTCGCCCGGTTGTATGAATGGACCTCTCACCTAGTGGGTTTCACGCTCGTTCCCACGTTCCAGCGCCTGCCTGTGCGTCCCTGCACGCAGACAGGTGGGAACGCCGTTTTGTCCGCTCCAGCGGACCGTGCCTTTCTGTGCTGATATGTTTTAGCCTTAGAGACTGTCTAAAAAGGGACCGCAGGCCGTAGGCTGGGTTGCGGCCAGGGACGGCCAAAACCCAGCAATAACCCAAGCTGGGGTTCGTTCCTTACCCCAGCCTACCGATTTAAACTCAACCACTACCAGCTGAAGCTGGTAGGTTGGGCCACTAAAGTGGCCCTCGGCGGACTCAACCGCCGACTGAA
>NZ_FLUY01001588.1 GCF_900092655.1 Candidatus Thiosymbion oneisti | reverse complement strand
GCGACCACACCGGCCCCGACCGTGCGCCCACCCTCGCGCACCGCAAACCGCAGCCCTTCTTCCATGGCGATCGGCGCAATCAGCTTGACCGTCATCTTCACATTGTCACCCGGCATCACCATCTCGATGCCTTCCGGCAGCTCGCACGCGCCGGTCACGTCCGTGGTCCGAAAGTAGAACTGGGGACGATAGCCGTTGAAGAAGGGGGTGTGACGACCGCCTTCGTCCTTGCTCAGCACGTACACCTC
>NZ_FLUY01000065.1 GCF_900092655.1 Candidatus Thiosymbion oneisti | reverse complement strand
ACTGTGAAAGAATTCGCCGCTGGTAGTGGTGAGGGTAAACTAGTGTAGTGCGCCATTCTGTTTGGAACTTAAGCGGCGATTGCGCGCGTCGGGCGTCAAATCGATCGCGGCGC
>NZ_FLUY01000253.1 GCF_900092655.1 Candidatus Thiosymbion oneisti | reverse complement strand
GGCGCCATTGCGTCCTGGCGTTAAATGGGCCGGAAAGTGAGCGGCCAAGCATAAAATTTTCAAACTGAGCCACTGCCGACTGACTCCTTCCCTTGCATCCGGGCCGTGAGCCGGCTATTTTTCCCGGCGGTTTCTTAAGATTCTCGGAGCTGATTATGGCAGCCGTCATCGAGCGCATCGACAGCCTCGAACAGACCGTGCAGGATTTCGTCAGGAGTGCCGACGTCCAGTTCAACCGGCTTTACAACTCACAGCTGCAGACGGAAGCGGAGCTGCGCCTATTCAAGGACGAAATGCGCGTATTCAAGGACGAAATGCGTGTATTCAAGGATGAAATGCGCGACTTTAAGGACGAGACGCGCCGGCAGCTTCGGGAGATGAACAAAAAGTGGGGGGAGCTCTCCAACAAGCTGGGCACCCTGGT
>NZ_FLUY01000119.1 GCF_900092655.1 Candidatus Thiosymbion oneisti | reverse complement strand
GCCCCGCCGGCGAGTTGTTGCCCCCGCGCGGTCAGCCGCACCAGAAGAACGGCATTCGGCGTACTCGCTACAGCCGTCCCGCCAGTCAGTGCCGGGACTGCCCGCTCAAGGCGGTGTGTCTACCAGCCTCCGGCGCTGCACGCCGTATCTATCGCAGCGAGCATGCTGAGTTGATCCAAGCCCACCGGCAACGGATGGCCGAATCGGGGCCAGAGAAGATGCGTCAGCGTGCCGGTCTGGTCGAACACCCCTTCGGTACGCTCAAACGCTGGTTCGGCTGGGACCACTTCCTGGTACGCGGCTTCAAGAAGGTCCGCGCTGAGATGAGCCTGATGATTCTTGGCTACAACCTCCTGCGGGTGGTCAACTGGCTCGGGGTCGGCGCACTGAGGGATTACTGCGTCCGGCGAAAACAGGTCGGCAATAGCCAGGTCCTCGCACACCTGGCCGCATGAAGAATAACACACTGTTTTTATTAGCTATT
>NZ_FLUY01000547.1 GCF_900092655.1 Candidatus Thiosymbion oneisti | reverse complement strand
GCGGTTTGTGATCGATCGTGCGCTGTTTTTTTCGCCCTCACCCCAACCCCTCTCCCGCCGAGGGTGTCGTAAAAGGTGAGGCCCGACGCGGTCATTCTCGTTCCCACGCGCTGCGTGGGAATGCAAAAGCTCCGCGCCGCGGAGAGCATCAGGCCGGTGTCCAGCATTCGTATACACGGGAATCACACCTGCCGGCTGTCCGGCGTTATC
>NZ_FLUY01000983.1 GCF_900092655.1 Candidatus Thiosymbion oneisti | reverse complement strand
GGCAAACAGCACGGTAATAACGCCCCCCGCTTGGTTCCAAATCAGAGGCAGCGCGCTGCCGGCGCACTCCAAAGAGTTGGGTAGAAGGCCTGACCCACCTGACCCGATTCCAGGCCAAGGGCTTGTTTCAGCAGGAATTATCATGACTCATTTGTAAAGATGCGGGTCCATCAAGGAATCCTAGTCGATCCTGATCGAGCGCGCCAGCCGGTCGAATTCCGTCGTCTCCATCGGTTGAAATCCGTGCGCGGCGAGATCGGAGTCCTCCCATAAATAGAGATCGTGGAAATCCGATCCCGCACCGCCCTGCTGCCGGTCGTAATCCGCCACTTTTCTCGCCCGCGCCTGCCTGGAGCGAATGATCCAATCGAAATGCACTAAAAAGGCTTCGTCCGGGGCGACCAGCCCGGCTGATGCCCGAAACCCGGGGGAGTGGATGTCCGTGATGTAATCAACCCGATCCGGCCGAAACAAGCGCCATTGGATATCCATTTTGTCCTGATCCTGCTTCAGCAATGGGTGGTTGGAAAACTCGCAGTGTTCATTCTTCCCCATTCGTACCCAGCGGCGCGGGATGCCGACGATGTTGGTATCCAGACTGTCGAGCCTATCCGGGATCCAATCGATCAAGGCATGGGATGGAAATTCATCGTCGTCCAGGCGCAACACCCACTGGGCATCGGTATGATTCGGGATCAATCGAACGATCGCCTCGACCCTCGGAAATTCCGGAATAACCCGAGTGAATTCTATCTGTTCGCGTTCGAGCAATTCCTTGGTTCCGTCTTCGGAAGCATTATCGAGCAAAACCAAGGGTTGGATCGCCAGCTTTCGGTAAGCATGGAGAATCTCTCCGAACCACCCGGCACTGTTCTTGGTTGCGATCACGATCCGTACCCGTTCGCGGAAAAACCTGCTCGATTTCCCGAGCCTGGCTTTTCGTAAGACCCATTGCCACATGGAAGTGCTGCGCCTCAATGGATGGATTAGATATCAATCAGTTAGCTTACCAGAAAATCTTTGCATCCTTTGCGATCCATCAGTCGCCGGCTACCAGTCACCAGCTTCCAGCGGCTGGTAGCCGACGACCGGAAGCCGGAAATTATACGCGCTCGCCCCGGGGCAAACCTGCCCGACTTGAGCAGTGCCGCCGATTTGCCGGAAAATAAGCCCCTATTGTGCGAGCAGGCGTTGGGCCCCGTTCGGACGGCATATGAGGAATCATCGATGGTGGCAACGACCTCGATCCACGGTATGTGGACGACCCGGCTGGCGTTTATCCTGGCGGCAACAGGCTCGGCGGTCGGGTTAGGCAACGTCTGGAAGTTTCCTTACATCACGGGCGAGAACGGGGGCGGCGCCTTTGTGCTGGTCTATATCCTGTGCGTGTCGATGATCGGCATCCCGATCATGATGGCGGAGATCATGCTCGGGCGGCGTGGTCGCCAGAGCCCGATCAACACCATGCGCACCCTGGCTCACGCGGAGGATCGGCATGGCTTCTGGCAGCTGATCGGTTGGGGAGGGGTGATCGCCGGCTTTCTTATCATCTCTTATTACAGCGTCATCGCCGGCTGGGCCATCGCTTACGCCTTTCGCGCCCTGGGAGGGAGCTTTACGTCCCTAACCGGTGAGACCGCTAAAGACCTGTTCGGTGCCCTGACCGGTGATCCGGAGCGGCTGCTGGCCTGGCATACGATTTTCATGGTGATGACCACCATCGTCATCTCCCGCGGCGTACGTTCCGGTCTGGAACAAGCGGTGCGCGTCCTGATGCCGGCCCTGTTCGGGCTACTGTTGGTCCTGGTGGGCTACGCGCTGACCAGCGGCAAGTTCATGGACGGGCTTAAGTTCCTGTTTGTCCCCGACTTCGGCGCCCTGAGTGCAGGGGCGATCATCACCGCGATGGGACATGCCTTCTTCACCCTGAGCCTGGGTATGGGGGCCATCATGATGTACGGCTCTTACCTGCCCGCGAGTGCCTCGATCACCCGTTCGACCATCATCATCGCCCTGATGGACACCCTGGTCGCCTTGTTGGCGGGAATGGCTATCTTCCCCATCGTCTTCGCCAACGGTCTGGAGCCGGGGGCCGGGCCGGGTCTGGTCTTTCTGACCCTACCGATCGCATTCGGCAATATGCCCGGCGGTCTGCTGTTCGGTACCCTATTCTTCGTCCTGCTGGTATTCGCGGCCTGGACCTCCGCCATTTCGCTCATCGAGCCGGCGGTTGCCTGGTTGGTGGAGAATCAGGGATTCGCAAGGGTACGCGCTTCGGTCTACGTGGGTATCGTCGCCTGGCTCCTGGGGATTATGACCGTCCTGTCGTTCAACGACTGGGCCTTCAGCTTCGATTTCGCCGGGGAGGTGAAGACAAACGGCGTCTTCGACCTGGTCGATATCCTTACCGCCAACTTCATGCTTCCCTTAGGCGGACTGGCAATGGCCCTGTTCGCGGGCTGGTTCATGGCGCGCGCATCGACCCAGGACGAGCTCGCCCTGGGTCAGGGCCCGGCCTATCGTCTGTGGCGGGTACTGATCCGGTATATCGCTCCCCTCGCGGTCGTGCTTGTGTTTTTCAACGCCGTTGGACTCCTGTAGGCGACTTTGCAGATGCCGGTCATCACCAAGAGTGCCTTGGTTACCTTCTCCGCCTCCCGGATGTTCGATCTGGTGGCGCAGATGGAGGACTATCCGAAGTTTCTGCCCTGGTGTGCGGCCGCCGAGATTCTGTCCCGTGAGGATAACCGGATTTGCGGTCGCATGGAGGTGGCCCGGGCAGGCATCCACCAGACCTTCACCACCTGCAATCGATTCGTTCCCGGGGAGCGGATGGAGCTGATGCTGGTGGATGGCCCCTTCCGCAAGCTCCAGGGCGCCTGGACCTTTCGACCCCTGCGCCGGGACGCCTGCAAGGTGGAGCTCGAGCTCGACTTCGAGTTCTCCGGCAAGCTCATCGACAAGGCCTTCGGCCGGGTGTTCAATCAGATCGCCAACACGCTGGTAGACGCCTTCTGCAAGCGGGCCGAGGAGGTCTACCGTGACTGAGGATCGGAACCGGGTCGAGATCGCCTATGCCCGGCCGGACGCGCAGACGATCCTCTCGGTAACGGCGAGCGAGGGGCTCACGGCAAAAGGGGCCATCGAGCAGTCCGGAATCCTGCAGCGCTTCCCCGAGATCGACCTCAGAGTCAACCGGGTGGGGGTGTTCGGCAAGCTCGCAAAGCTCGATCAAGCCTTAGCGCCTGGTGATCGGGTGGAGATTTACCGGCCGCTTATCGCGGACCCCAAAGTGGTACGCAAGCAGCGCGCAGCGCAAGGGAAGGCCATACGCAAGCGGAACGACGGCAAAGCACAGGCCTGACCACGCCGTATTTGGGTTGGTATGACGCAAACCATCTCAGAGGCTGTCTAAAAACTAATACATTGTTTCGGCTGGCTCCCCACGCTCCAGCGTGGGAGCAGACCTGGTCCCGACGGAGGAGGGATCTGACGCTCCAGCGTCG
>NZ_FLUY01000246.1 GCF_900092655.1 Candidatus Thiosymbion oneisti | reverse complement strand
TTGCCGGAATCCAGGGCCAGGGATGGCAAAACGGTGGAGTTCAAAGCATTAGGTCGCATTTAAATTTAACCACTACCAA
>NZ_FLUY01000771.1 GCF_900092655.1 Candidatus Thiosymbion oneisti | reverse complement strand
ATCCGTGGTTCTTCGGTGCGGTTCGTTCTGGTACAAGTCCAATTAACAAATGGCATTAGGATTTCTACTACGCTGCATTAGGAATAAGGGTCATGACGAAAGATCAGCGCAGATTTTGGATCGCCCTGTTGGGGGCAATCGCCGCGATAGCTGCCGCAATCGGCGGCGGCTGGGCCGTGCATGTCACCCTAAACGGCGGTGCGGTAAATAAGGACATCCAGGGCTCCCCGGTCACTCATACGGGAACCGGGGACATCACCCACGGCGACCAGTACAAGCAGAAAGGGGATACCCACATCCGGATCGGCATCACCCCCGAAAAATACAAGGCCGATCTCAAGGAACGGGAGCAAGAGGTCACCAAACGCCTGAAACAGGCCCAGACCGAGGAACGCCGGGTACAGGAGAAGGAACGCCAAGTGTTGGAGAGAGAGATCCGGGTGTTGGAAAAGGAGAAATCGGATATCGAACGCCGGTTAGCGGATGCCAAAGCCAGCCACCAGAGCTATGTCGAGGATCTGCAGGAACGCATCGCCCAGTTAGAAGGCATCCGCGGCCAGATCCCGGATGAGCTCCTGGAGCAGGCCAAGGCCGCCTTGGCCCAGGGCGACCGGAGCCAGGCGGGTCAGCTCTTTGCCCAAATCAAGGCCCGGACCAAAGCAGCCGTCCAGGCCACCGCCGAGGCGGCCTATCAGCGCAGCCGCATCGCCCTGGACGAGATCCGCTATCAAAAAGCCTACGAACACGCCCGGCGAGCCGTGCGGCTCGCGCCGGAAAACAGCCGCTACCTCGCGGGCGCGGGCGAGCTGGCATGGATCCTCGGCGACTACAAGGCCGCCAAGGACTACCACGAGCAAGCCTTAGCAAGCGACCTGGACGCCTACGGCGAGGACCATCCCGCTGTCGCCAGAGATCGCAACAACCTGGGATCGGCCTGGAAGGCACTGGGGGAATACCAAAAGGCCATCGGCTATTACGAGCAGGCCCTCGCCGGTGACCTCAAGACCTACGGCAAGGACCATCCCGCTGTCGCCACACTCCGCAACAACCTGGGAATGGCCTGGCAAGAACTCGGGGAATACCAGAAGGCCATCGGCTATTTCGAGCGGGCCCTGACGAGTGATCTCAGGACCTACGGCGAGGACCATCCCGATGTGGCAATAGGCCGCAACAACCTGGGAATGGCCTGGCAGGCACTCGGGGAATACGACAAGGCCATCGGCTATTTCGAGCAGGCATTGGAGAGCGATCTCAACGCCTACGGCGAGGACCATCCCGATGTGGCAATAGGCCGCAACAACCTGGGATCGGCCTGGAAGGCACTCGGGGAATACGACAAGGCCATCGGCTATTACGAGCAGGCCCTGGCCAGCGATCTCAGGACCTACGGCGAGGACCATCCCAGGGTCGCGACAGACCGCAACAACCTGGGAATGGCCTGGAAGGCACTCGGGGAGTACGAAAAGGCCATCGGCTATTTGGAGCAGGCATTGGCGAGCGGTCTCAAGACCTACGGCGAGGACCATCCCCATGTCGCGACAGTCCGCAACAACCTGGGAGGGGCTTGGCAGGCACTCGGGAAGTACGAAAAGGCCATCGGCTATTACGAGCAGGCCCTGGCGAGCGGTCTCAGGACCTACGGTGAGGACCATCCCAGGGTTGCGGCAACCCGCAACAACCTGGGAATGGCCTGGAAGGCACTCGGGAAATACCACAAGGCCATCGGCTATTTCGAGCAGGCCCTGGCCAGCGATCTCAAGTCCTACGGCGAGGACCATCCCAGGGTAGCGATCTACCGCAACAACCTGGGATCGGCTTGGGATTCACTCGGGGAATACCAGAAGGCCATCGGCTATTTCGAGCAGGCCCTGGCCAGCGATCTCAAGACCTACGGCGAGGACCATCCCGATGTCGCGATAGACCGCAACAACTTGGGATCGGCCTGGCAAAATCTCGGGGAATACCACAAGGCCATCGGCTATTTGGAGCAGGCATTGGCAGTCTTTGAGCGCATGCTGGGCCCGGAGCATCCGAACACTCGGGTCGTGCGGCAGAATCTCGCCGCCGCGCGGGCCGGGCAGAAGGACCCGTAGGTCGGACTCAGGGACGGCCCCGGCTTTCCTGCGAGTACATCGTTTCTTTCTCGTTCCCACGCGCTGCGTGGGAAGCTGGTTGCTCCGCACCGCGGAGGGCATCAGGCCGGTGGTATACACGGGAATCACACCTGCCGGCGATCCGGCGTTGTTATCCGGTGCGGCCCAGAGGGCGTCTGCTGTGAGCGTTGCCGCCAGCTGGTGATGGGGTCTGTAAGCCGTCTGAAAGACGGCGGTCCCAGCCGGCCCGGGACCGCCGACATCCTGTCGGCCCCTGGGATCGCCGACATCTTGTCGGCTCCCGGGACTACCGATATTTCGTTGGCCCTTCCGGCTA
>NZ_FLUY01001044.1 GCF_900092655.1 Candidatus Thiosymbion oneisti | reverse complement strand
TCTTTCAGACGGCTTACGGACCCCATCACCAGCTGGCGGCAACGCTCAGAGCAGACGCCTTCCGGGCCGCACCGGATGTGTGATTCCCGTGTCTATACCCGTCACCCGTGAATATTTCGCCGCGATGCACGCCCCTCGCACCCGATAGCCGCGTTGCGACTCGTCGTAATAGGGCCTGGCTATTCCTCCTCGCCGCGCCTTGCGCTCGGGCACCATCGGCACACCTCGCTTACCGAAATATTCACGCGCGACGGGT
>NZ_FLUY01000170.1 GCF_900092655.1 Candidatus Thiosymbion oneisti | reverse complement strand
ATGACCTCATGGTGCGGCTCAAGCGCCGTTTACCCGACGGGCGCGTGAAGGAATTCGACGCCCTGGTGGTCACCCCCAATTGCGTCTGCCTCAACAGCACCAAGGCGACCCTGCGCAGCGGCGACGTGGATGGCTTCGTGGCCGACATCGCCGAGTTCCGGACCTTCTTTCCCGAGCACAATGCCCTGCCTTTGATCGGGATCCTCGCCAGCCTCAGTGTGGAAAAGAGTGTGCTCGCCTACGCGGAGAAACAAGGTTTCTTGGTGCTGGCGGTGGGCGATGAGCTCATGGAGGTCAAGAACCGGCCCGGGTTTGAGCCGAAGCGTTGGTGGCCCGAATAACGAATCATTCGACCAATTTGCGTTCATTTGCGGCAAAAAACAATTTCTAAACAAGGCTACAGTCAGACCCTTAGCCCGTGGGGCGGGTCAGGCCAGGGATGGCCGTCACCCGCCTAGCTTCGGGCCGGTCGTCACCTCGAACAGCGAACCTCAACAGGGCTAACCTCCGGTCTGCCGCTTCGGAGTACGTACGAACCCAGCAAAGTCCGGATTCATCCATCCGGGCGGGGCCAGCTTTCCGGGGGGTGGGGATAAGCGGGAGGTGTAGTCCATGATGGCGGATATATCCTCGGCACTGAATCCCTTGATCTGCTCGACCATCTCTGCGTCGGCATTGCGCCGCCTGGCCTGCGCTATCCATTCGAACTGGCGAACCAAGTAGGGATAGTGTTGGCCCTGGATGAGGGGTGTATGCTCCTCGGCTATGCCTTCCCCGTGTGCACCGTGGCATTCCAGGCAGTACTCCCGGTACAGATGTTCCCCTTTTTCCAAGTCCGTACCCGGTCCCATGCTGTTGTTCGGATTCATCGGCAACCGGCTGACATAGGCGGCCACATCGGCAAGTTGCTGCAGACCCAGGACATTCAGCATGGTAAAGGGAAACATGGTGGGGGTATCCCGGTTGCCTGCCCGGATGTCCGCCATCTGCTTGATGATCACGGGGTAGAGCTGACCGGCGATCTGGGGGTAGAGACCGTCAGCGGTCCCCCAACCCTCCGGTTGATGGCAGACCGCACACATCAGATAGATCTCCCGTCCTCGCTCCGGGTTAGGCGTAAGCCGTAGGGCCATCTCCGCGTCCTGGGCTGCGGTATCCGCATCCGGCCGGGGTTTCGGTGCCGCCACGACCCGAGTCACCACCACGACCGCGGCGCAGGTAAACAGAACGCCGAATATTAAGGTCACGAGTTTTGATGGGCGCATGGATCCATACCCCGCGGTAGAGAAGGTTCAGGTTTGTAACTCCATTCCAAGTTAATCTGATATATAAATATAGATTAATTCAGGTTGTGTTAGAGTCGGGACCCTCAAGGGCTGCCCAGGGATCTTCAGTGCGCTTCTTCCCAATTTTTTCCTATCCCTATGTCGACCGCCAAGGGCACCCGCAGCTTCGCCGCTGCTTCCATCTCCTTACGGATGCGTTCTCCCGCGGTTTCCGCCGTTGCTTCCGCCACCTCGAACACCAGCTCGTCGTGGACCTGCATAATCATCCGCACCGTGGGCAGCTCGTCCTGGATCCAGCGGTCCACCGCAATCATGGCTTGCTTGATGATATCCGCGGCCGTTCCCTGCATGGGGGCGTTGATGGCGGTACGTTCGGCACCCGCCCGCCGCCCTTGGTTGCTGTGATCGATGTCGGTCAAATAGATGCGACGGCCGAATAGGGTATCGACGTACTTATCCCTACGCCCCTGCTCGCGGATGTCTTCCATGAATTCCTTGACTTTCGGATAGCGCCGAAAGTAGAGATCCACATACTCCTGGGCCGCTTGGCGCTCGATGCCGAGCTGGCGGGCCAGGCCGAATGCGGACATCCCGTAGATGAGCCCGAAATTGATGGCCTTGGCGGAACGGCGCTGATCGCCGGAGACCTCCTGGGGTGGTACACCCCAGACCTCCGCGGCGGTAGCCCGATGGATGTCCAGGCCTGCATCAAAGGCGGCCAACAGACGCTCGTCACCGGAGAGATGGGCCATAATGCGCAGCTCGATCTGGGAGTAGTCCGCTGCCAGCATGCAGTAGCCGGGCTCGGCGATAAAGGCACGGCGGATGCGTCGTCCGTCCTCGCTACGGATCGGGATATTCTGCAGGTTGGGATCGGAGGAGGAGAGGCGGCCGGTGGTGGCTACCGCCTGATGATAGCTGGTATGCACCCGGCCGGTGCGCGGGTTGACCATCTGCGGCAGCTTGTCGGTGTAGGTGGACTTGAGCTTGGCCAACCCCCGGTATTCCAGGATGAGTCGCGGCAGCTCGTGTCCCTGCTCGGCGAGTTGCTGGAGCACAGATTCGGAGGTCGATGGAGCCCCCTTGGGGGTCTTGGCGATGACCGGAAGTCCCTGTTCCTGAAAGAAGATCTCTCCGATCTGCTTGGGAGAACCCAGGTTGAATCTGCGTCCCGCTGCATCAAAGGCGGCTTGCTCCAAATCCTGCATACGCGCCGCCATGTCGGTGCTCTGGGCGGCGAGTAAATCCGCATCCACGCCTACGCCGTTGCGTTCCATACGCGAGAGTACCGGTACCAGGGGCATCTCGATCTCCTGGTAGAGGTTCAACAAGGAGGATTCCGCCTGTAGCCGGGGAAACAGCTCCCGGTGTAAGCGCAAGGTGACGTCCGCGTCCTCGGCGGCATAGGGACCGGCCTGCTCCAGGGGGATCTGATCGAAGCTGAGCTGCTTAGCGCCCTTGCCTGCGATGTCCTCGAAATGGATGGTTTCCTGCTCCAGGTACTTCCTCGCCAGGGAGTCCATGTCATGGCGGGTAGCGGTACTGGCCAGCACATAGGATTCCAACATAGTATCTTGGACGATTCCTGCCAAGTGAATGCCGTGATTGGCCAGCACACTCATGTCGTACTTGAGGTTCTGGCCCAGCTTGGGCCGGTCCGGGTCCTCCAGGAGGGACCTCAGGCGTTCCAGCACCCAGTCCCGGTCGAGCTGTTCAGGCGCTCCGGGGTAGTCATGGGCCACCGGGACATAAGCCGCCTGGTGCGGTTCGACGGCGAAGGACAGGCCTACGAGTGTGGCCCGCATGTAATCCAGGCTAGTCGTCTCGGTATCAATGGCGAAGAGGTCCGCGGATCTTAGGCGCTCGAGCCAGGCTTCAAGGGCCTGCTTCGAATATACGATCTCATACTCATTGTTCACTGCCGGCTCTGCGACCGGATGGTCATCCGCCTGATCCAGGTCGGATTTATCCCCCAAGGTCGCCAACAGGCGTTTGGACTCGAAGCGCTCGTACCAGCTACGCAAGCGGTCCAGGTCAGGAGGGGTGGGTGCCAGATCCTGGGGGCCCAGATCCAAGGGGACATCCAGCTTGAGGGTAACCAGCGTTCGCGCGCGGGGCAGCCAACTGATGCTTTCACGCAGACCCTCTCCGAGCTTGCCCTTGATCTTGTCCGCGTTCTCGATCACTCCATCCAGGCTACCGAACTCGTCAATCCACCTGGCCGCCGTCTTAGGTCCACACTTGGGCACACCAGGGATGTTGTCGACACTGTCCCCCATCAGGCTCAGGTAGTCCACGATACGCTCCGGCGGGACGCCGAACTTGGCGATGACACCTGCCCGATCGAGCAGGGTGTCGGTCATGGTGTTGATCAAGGCGATGCGGTCGTTGACCAGCTGGGCTATATCCTTGTCGCCGGTAGCGATCAGGGTATCCAGGTGCTCGGCCATGGCCTGCACCGCGAGGGTGCCGATGACATCGTCCGCCTCTACCTCCGGGACCACCAGCAGCGGCAGACCCATAGCGCGGATGGTCTCGTAGAGGGGCGCGATCTGCTCGCGCAGATCCTCCGGCATGGGCGGCCGGTTGGCCTTGTACTCGGGAAAGATCGCGTTCCGAAAGGTCTTACCGGCAGCATCGAATACCACCGCCATGTATTGGGGCCGGTAGTCTGTGCCGAGCTTGCGCAGCATATTGAGCACACCGACCGCGGCCCCGGTGGCCTCCCCCTTCGAGTTGACGAGCTTAGGGAGGGCATGATAGGCGCGGAACAGATAGGACGATCCGTCGACGAGGACGAAGGGATAGTGTTTGGTCATGAGTGGTTAGTGGTTAGTGGTTAGTGGTTAGTTGTGGTTCGGAGTTTCACTCTCAACGAATTGAGCATCTTTGATATTTCTTCCAGCAGCAGGAGAATCTCGCTGATCTGTCCTGAGGTCACGTAGCCCAACCGTTGCGCGATTAGGGTTTGCGTCTCTACCTCTGCCCGGGAGCCCTGAGCGATCGACAGGAAATTCAGGAAATCCGCCGTTGTCCTGCGCGCTTGTCCCTCCGCAATGTTCGAGGGAATCGATACCACCGCGCGCCGTATCTGACTGCTCAATCCATACACTTCCTCCTTGGGGAACGCCTTTGTCATTCGATACACCCGCTCCACCAGCTCCATCGATTTCTGCCATACCACCAAATCCTGATAGCTTTTTACCCTCCACTCGCCACTCATCACTCCCCACTCCTCAGGTCACGTCTTCGTCATTCGATACACCCGCTCTACCAGCTCCATCGATTTCTGCCATACCACTAAATCCTGATAGCTTTTTACTCTCCACTCGCCACTCACCACTCCTCCTCAGACCAAGCACAGCGTTAGGGGCTCGATCTCACGATAGACCAATGCCAGAGGGGAGTGGTGACTCAGAGTCAGGATACGGGTACCGGATGGGTAGATGACGTGATAGGTTTGCAGTAAATGCAGGTCGTTCGCACCTTTCAATAGATCCATGACGGCGTCGAACTCGGGCCGGTCCTCCGTGCCGAACCGAAGCGCCGTATCGGCGATCCGGAGCCCTTCGGGACCGAGCTCGACCTGGGGCAGACCTGCTTCGCGGTTAGTCAGGAACAGGGGGCGGAGGAAAGCCTTGACCCGAGGTGTCAATATCAATCCGATCTGACCCTCACCGAGCAACCACGAAAGGTCCCGTTTTTCGTCGAAGTGTTTGTCGTGATTACCGAATGCGGTTGCCCAACCATGGAAATAGGCAGCGTAACGACGGATCTTGCGTTCTAAGATCATAAGAATCGATTGACCGGAACCAGAAGCTTCTTGAGTCGAGCACCAGCGCCACAGGCCTCTCATCCTTTGACAGCGCCTGAAAGCCGACGACTAGTGCAGTCATTTTACCTTGTCACATCTCCAACAAAAGAAACAGATGACCTAGGAATAATCTGATCGGCGAATCCATATCAGTGAAAACAAAACTGCGAATGTTCTTTGCTTCCAAGTCCAGGGTTTCGCAGGTCTCCAAATCACTGAGACTACCGAATGCCGAGTTTTAATCAATTCAAAAGGCGGTTGCAGGAATGTCTGCAACGACTTCGGGAACCGCATGCCGTGAGACTGCTCTCGGCAAATAGGATCGGGTTTTGCAACACGACCGGATATAATTACACACTTCGAGGAAAAGCCGATCCGGTCGGTTCTTTTCATCCTACATGGGTCCCTCCACTTCCCAAGGTACCCTCCAACACCGGATTCATGAGAGTCGACGTTGATCACGAAACCAGAAGGCCTTATTACATTTCAGGACCTCATCTTCACCTTAGAGCGCTTTTGGGCCAAGCGCGGCTGTGTTGTCATGCAACCCTATGACATGGAAGTCGGGGCCGGTACCTTCCATCCGGCGACCTTCCTTCGCTCCATCGGTCCGGAGCCCTGGAGAAGCGCCTACGTCCAGCCCTCACGACGCCCCACCGACGGAAGATACGGAGAGAATCCGAATCGTCTGCAACATTATTACCAGTATCAGGTCGTCCTGAAACCTTCACCCTTGGACATCCAGGACCAGTATCTGGATTCACTCCGCATCTTGGGGATCGAGCCACTCATCCACGACATCCGTTTTGTCGAAGACAACTGGGAGTCACCATCTCTGGGCGCCTGGGGACTCGGGTGGGAGGTCTGGCTCAACGGCATGGAGATAACCCAGTTTACCTATTTTCAGCAGGTGGGAGGACTTGACTGCCGGCCCGTTACAGGAGAGATAACCTATGGGCTCGAGCGCATCGCCATGTACCTGCAGGGAGTGGAGAGCCTATATGATCTCATCTGGACCAGCACCAATGACCGCACGGTGACCTATGGGGACGTCTACCATCAGCATGAGGTCGAACAGTCCGCGTACAATTTCGAGCATGCCGATATCGATTCCCTATTCCGACAATTCGATACCTGTGAGGAACAGGGCCGACACCTGATCGACACAGGGCTTCCACTTCCCGCGTATGAGCAGGTACTCAAGGCATCTCACACCTTCAACCTACTAGACGCCCGCAATGCGATTTCCGTAACCGAGCGGCAGCGCTTCATCCTGCGCATCCGTACCCTAGCCCAGGCAGTAGCCCAAGCCTACTATGACCGACGGGAGGCTCTGGGCTTTCCCATGGCGCAAAAAAGCCGGATAACGGAGGCGATTTATGGAAGAGACACATGACCTCCTGGTAGAGATCGGCACCGAGGAGCTTCCGCCGAAACCCTTACAGGTGCTGTCAGAGGCCTTCAAGAAAGGATTGGAGGATCAGCTGCGGAAACATGAGCTAGGATTCTCATGGATCGAGCCCTTCGCCACACCACGTCGCCTGGGGCTACTCGTCCGGGAGTTAGCAACACGCCAACCGGACCAAGAGATCGTACGCAAGGGCCCGGCCTTACAGGTTGCATTCGATACTCAAGGCCAGCCTACAAGAGCAGCCTCCGGCTTTGCCCGCTCCTGCGGTGTCTCAGTCAAGGAGCTACAGCAGGAAGAAACGTCGAAGGGTGCCTGGCTGGTATTTCGCCAGGTCCAACAGGGCCGGAATACCACGGATCTGATCGTCGATATGACGGCAAAGGCATTGGAGGCGCTGCCTATCCCTAAGCGGATGCGCTGGGGTGAACAGGACGATGAGTTCGTTCGCCCGGTTCACTGGGTGACTATCGTCTTCGGAGAAGACCCTGTAGAAGGACGGCTATTCAGCATCAATGCTGGTCGCCTAACTCGGGGCCATCGCTTCCAGGCTCCGGTAGCCCTCCCCATTCCATCCGCCTCCCAGTACGCTGAAATTCTCCGCACCCAGGGAAAGGTCGAGCCGAGCTTCTCGACGCGCCGGGAAATGATACGCAACCAAGTACAGGCACTAGCCGAAGATGCCAGTGGTCAAGCTATCATGGAAGACGACCTGCTCGATGAGGTCACCGCACTCTGCGAGTGGCCATATGCAATTATGGGTGCTTTCGATGAAGGCTTTCTGGAGATGCCATCGGAAGTCCTCATAGAGACCATGCAGAAGCACCAAAAGTACTTTCCCCTAGTCTCCTCCAATGGCAGGTTATTGCCGCACTTCATCACCATCAGCAATATTCAAAGCCGGGATCCTGCTCAGATACGGGCCGGAAATGAACGTGTCATTCGACCTCGATTCTCAGACGCAGCCTTCTTTTTGGAGCAAGATCTAAAGCGACCCCTCCAAGCGTTCGAACCTAAGCTGGAGAAGGTCATATTCCAAGAAAGGCTCGGGACGTTAGCGGAAAAATCGGTGCGTCTTGGCCGGATTTCCCGGCAGATCGCAAGTCTTCTGGGTATAGACCAAGGACTGGCAATCAGGGCCACTCAGCTCGCCAAGTGTGACCTGGTAACCCAAATGGTCCTCGAGTTCCCCGGTCTACAGGGCACCATAGGCCGGTACTACGCCTGGAAGGCGGGGGAGAATCCCTGTGTAGTCTCCGCCATAGAGCAACAATATCTGCCACGCCGCGCCGGGGACGAGCTTCCTCAATCAGATTGTGGCCTGGTTCTGTCGATCGCCGACAGGCTCGACACACTCGTGGGTATCTTCGCGATCGGTCAACGTCCAACGGGTGTCAGGGACCCTTACGCATTGCGTCGAGCAGCGATTGGCTTGCTGCGAATCCTTATCGAGACCCCTTTGTCACTCGATCTAAGAGAGATCCTCAACTTCTCATCGGAAACGCTCAAGGACAAGGTCGATACAAAAGGGATCGTTGCAGAAGTCTTCGAGTATTGTATGGAGCGCCTCAAGGGTTATTATCTGGATCAAAACATCAGGGCGGATATCGTCGATTCGGTATTGGCAGTGAATCCCACGGTACCGAGCGACATCCACCGTAGGATCCTTGCGGTGGAGGACTTCCGATCACTTCCCGAAGCAGCAGCCCTAACAGCCGCCAATAAACGCATACGCAACATCCTGCGCAAGCACTCGGAGAGCATACCTGAACGGATCGATACCGACCTACTACAGGATGATGCGGAACGACGCCTGGAAGCAAGGATCACATCCCTAGCGTCCGGCATCTCACCATTCCTCAAGACCCAAGACTACAAGGGCATCTTGAAGATGCTGTCGGAATTGCATAATGACATCGACACCTTTTTTGACAAGGTCATGGTAATGACCGAGCAATCGGATCTAAGACGTAATCGGCTCACACTTCTGCGAGATACCGAAGCCCTCTTTTTAAAGGTCGCAGACATATCGTTTCTGAAATCTGAGTTTCATAAACAAGATTAATTCAACCGCTGCACAGTATCTTGCCGATGAGTGGAAATATGCAGGGTATCAAGCTCGTGGTCCTCGACAGGGACGGCGTTATCAATCAAGATTCCGACGACTATATAAAAACACCAGAGGAGTGGATACCCATCCCAGGTAGCCTCGAGGCGATCGCTAGGCTTAACCACACAGGATATCGAGTTATCGTGGCAACAAATCAATCAGGCCTGGGTCGCGGTTACTTCAGCATTGATACCATCAATACTATACATCGCAAAATGCGACGGGAGCTCTCGGTATTCGGTGCGCAGATAGAAGCCATCTTCCTTTGCCCTCACACCCCCAACATAAATTGCCGTTGCCGTAAACCACTTCCTGGTCTCCTTGAGGATATTGCAAAGCGACTACGGATCAACATGGCAGGAGTACCTATGATTGGTGACTCATTTCGGGATATTCAGGCAGCAGCTGCAGTAGGTGCCTCACCATTACTCGTTTTAACCGGAAAGGGACAAGCAACCGTTGAAGAACACATGGATGACCTAACCGGTATACCTATCCACAAGGATCTTTCCACCGCCGTAGATGCACTCCTGGCTGGCTGAGAGCTGCAAGCATGGTTACACTGAGATCAATCCTATACATGCTGTTCCTGTCGATCACCGTTATCCTGTATGGCTTGCCCATCAGTATCTTTGGATGGATCCTACCCTACAGGCTGGTTTCAAAGGTTAGCCAACACTGGGGGAAGATCAACCTCCAAGCACTGAAGCTGATCTGTGGGCTCGGTTATCAAGTACAGGGTAAGGAAAATCTACCATCCTCTACCTGCATCGTTCTCTGCAAGCACCAATCGGCGTGGGAGATCATCACGTTACGTGCCCTACTACCACCAGAGAACACTTGGGTGGTGAAACGCGAGCTCTTATGGGTACCTTTCTTCGGATGGGCCCTTGCGGCCCTTCGACCAATTACGATCGATCGTGATAATGCCCGCCGCTCTCTACAAGAGCTACTCAATCAGGGTAAATACTGGCTGGATAAGGGGCGCTGGATCACCATCTTTCCGGAAGGCACACGGGTTACTTCCGGCAAAAGACAGCACTACAACAGAGGTGGAGCCATGCTAGCAAGAAAGACAGGCTATCCAGTGTTGCCTATTGCCCATAATGCGGGAGTATTCTGGCGGCGTAGGGACCTAAAGAAATACCCAGGGGAAATTACCTTGGTTATTGGAAAACCGCTGAATCCCGAGAGACTTTCTGCAACTGAGATAAGCCGACGCGTCGAGGAATGGATCGAGGAAACCGTAGCGGAGCTGCCACGTAGAGACCTACAGTAATACCTCTAGAAATCAGATATCGACGTTCTCCGCATCGAGCGCATACCGTTCAATAAACTCCCGGCGAGGCTCTACCTGATCCCCCATCAGGGTGGTAAAAACCTCATCCGCGGCGATTGCATCCTCAATGGTCACCTGCAAGAGCCTCCTTGTTTCAGCGTTCATAGTCGTTTCCCAAAGCTGATCGGGATTCATTTCGCCAAGACCCTTGTAACGCTGAATATGATAGCCGCGCCTTACCTCCTCGATCAGCCACTCAAGACCCTCACCAAAGCTTCCAATCATCCGGCGCTTATCACCACGGGAAACATAGGCCCCTGGCTCTACCAGTCCGTTGAGTTTGTCCCCGACGGCAGTGATACGGGTATAGTCCGCACTGCGAAAAAAATCGATCGATAAGTAGCTAGTCTCTGGAATCCCGTGGTACAGGCGGGTAAACACCAGACCAGGGTAACCTGCTTCATCAGGTTCTAATCGCTTGACAGAAAACCTTTCACCAGAGCCGGACTTAGCATTCAGATACCCCTGGAGCTGAGATAGCCAACCGGTGAACCCTTCCACATCCATCAAGGTTTCCACGTCAATTCGCTGCAAAGAAAGCAACGACTCTAAAAGAGCCCGGTCATAGCGCGTAGAAAGCCTTGCAATGATACCTTGGTAGACCTGATAGTCCTTTGCCAACATCTCAAAAGCGGTATCGGCCATAGGCGGAGCATTCCCCGACACAAAGAGCTGAGCATTATCTAGTGTCGCCTGCAGCAGGGCCCCATCTAGCTCTGCATCATCGAGCAGATAGAGTTCTTGTTTCCCTCTCTTAATTTTATAGAGCGGCGGCTGCGCAATATAGATATGTTCACGTTCTACCAGCTCCGGCATTTGACGATAGAAAAATGTCAACAATAGTGTTCGGATATGGGCCCCATCCACATCCGCATCGGTCATTATGATTATCCGGTGATAGCGCAGCTTATCAGGGTCATAATCTTCGCGACCTATTCCACACCCTAAAGCGGTAATGAGCGTGCCCACTTCCGTAGAAGACAACATCTTGTCAAAACGTGCCTTCTCTACATTGAGGATTTTACCCTTGAGGGGAAGAATCGCCTGAAACGCCCGATCACGCCCTTGCTTAGCAGAACCGCCAGCAGAATCTCCCTCAACCAGATAGAGTTCGGACCTTGTAGGATCTTTCTCCTGGCAGTCCGCAAGCTTCCCTGGCAGTCCCGCAACATCCAAAACACCCTTGCGTCGCGTCATTTCCCGGGCCTTCCGTGCCGCCTCCCTCGCACGTGCCGCCTCGAGCATTTTATTTGCAATCGTCTTGGCTTCAGTTGGATGCTCTTCAAGAAACTCAGTTAGATGCTCGATCAACAGCCCCTCAACAACAACTTTGACCTCGGAAGAAACGAGCTTTTCCTTCGTCTGGGAAGAGAACTTAGGGTCTGGAACCTTCACAGATACGACAGCCGTAAGCCCCTCACGGGCATCATCACCAACTGCCCGAACCTTATGTTTCTTCACCAACTCCTCTCGATCGATATACTGATTAAGCGTCCTAGTCAGACCAGCCCGAAAACCAGCCAAATGAGTTCCACCATCCTGCTGGGGAATGTTATTCGTATAACAGAAAATCTTCTCCTGAAAAGACTCATTCCACTGCAATGCAATCTCCACAAGGATACCCTGGCGTTCTGAAAGAAAAGAAAAAACCGTGGGATGGATTGCAACCTTGTTGCGATTAAGATGCTCTACAAACGCCTGTATTCCGCCCTTATACTCAAAGCAATCTTTACGCCCCGTACCTTCCTGCACCAGTGAAATCCTGACACCGGAATTGAGAAAGGAAAGCTCCCTCAGGCGTTTTGCAAGAATGTCATAGTGAAATCCCAGGTCTGAAAATATCTCTCCAGACGGCCGAAACCGAATCTCCGTTCCCGTTCCATCACACCGGCCAACACTCTTCAGAGGATAAAGCGGTTCCCCCAACTTGTATTCCTGTATATAGAGATTACCACTACGGCGTACACGCATGGTGAGATGCTCGGACAAGGCGTTAACAACGGATACACCAACTCCGTGCAGACCACCGGAGACCTTGTAGGAGTCAGCATCGAATTTACCGCCAGCATGGAGAACCGTCATGATCACTTCAGCAGCGGATCGATTTTCCTCAGGGTGAATATCTACCGGGATACCGCGTCCATCATCCACAATAGAGACAGAATCATCTGCATGGAGGGTAACGATGATATCGCTGCAATGCCCTGCCAGGGCCTCATCGATGGAGTTATCAACCACTTCGAAAACCATATGATGAAGGCCAGTTCCATCATCCGTATCACCAATGTACATGCCGGGCCTTTTTCGAACAGCATCGAGACCCCGTAGAACTTTTATACTCGATGAATCGTAGCTCATAGAGGAAACCCTCATAAAAAAAGAGAACCATGAAGGGTTCCCAATATTAGACAATCGGAGGTGCCGGAACATTTTGTTCCACGTGGAACACATAGAACAGCACTGTCCAGCGTTACTTGATGCTGCCCAAGAAGACGTCTGCCTGGATGATACGGTTCAGCGGACCAGACCCATAGGGTAGGCTGTGCCTACCAATGCCGCGCCTACTGCCTGAGAAGGCATCATGTTGCGTTACGCCGCGTTCAACACAGTGCTTCCCCAAGCATTTCCCCACGCGGCTAACGCAACCTACACTAATGCTAAGAGGCTGTCTAAAAAGGGCCGCAGACCAGAGTACAGGAGTAGGCTGGGTTAAGGAACGAAACCCAGCGTTTACAGGCCAGCTGGTTTGCTGGGTCTCGTCCCTCGACCCAGCCTACCGATTTAAAATC
>NZ_FLUY01000237.1 GCF_900092655.1 Candidatus Thiosymbion oneisti | reverse complement strand
GCCGGGAGAGGGGTTGGGGAGAGGGGATCAAAAAGATGAATCGCTCTACTTTTTCACTTATAAGTTTACCACTACCCCCATAAGTAAAGGTAGATACAAGTGCGTCGAGTTCAAGCAGGTGGACTGGCGTGAGGTAGCAAATCGGCTTGAAGGAGGGCGGGTGGTGGTGGCGGTGGATGTGGCCAAGGAAGACTTCGTGGCCACGTTGCTGACGGCGAATCAGGAAGCGGTGCTAACGATGCGTTGGCATCACCCGCGGGAGACGGGAGGGCTGCTTGAGCGGCTGGTATGGCTTGGGCAGGGGCGGCAGTTGGAGGCCGTGCTGGAGCCGCGTGGTACCTATGGAGATGCGCTGGTGTGGCGATTGCGGCAAGCGGGGCTTGGGCGGTACCGGGTCAGTCCCAAATGGGTGCACGATGCGTCGGAGGTTTACGCTGGGGTGCCGAGTCTGCACGATGCGAAAGCGGCGTATCTGATCGGTCGGTTGCCCCGGCAAGGGGTCAGTCAGGCGTGGCCGGCGCCGGCGGCGGCGCGTCGTGAGGTGGCGGCAGTGCCGGCCCAGCTTCGGGTATGCAAAGGGCATCAGCAAAGTGCCAGTAACCGTCTGAAAGTCCGGTTGAGCCGTCATTGGCCGGAGTGTCTGGGCATCCTCGGGCTCGCCACGGTGACCCTGCCGGCGCTGATTCACGCTTATGGTGATCCGGCCGCGGTGGTGGCTGATCCGCAGGGGGCCGCGGCGTTGATGCGTCGCAGCGGTCGTGCGGGGCGGCGTGAGGAGAAGCTTCAGGCCTTGCTGACCAGTGCGCACCGGAGCCTGGGTGTTCCGTGCCCGGCGGCTGAGCGTGAGCGGTTACAGTGGCTCGCAGCCGATCTGCTGGAGGCGCGCCGGCAGGTGCCTCGGATTGAGCGGGAACTTGCCTGCCGGGTTAAGCATGAGCCGGTACGGCTGTGGATGGCCGCCGTGGTTGGCACGGTCCACGCTCGTTCCCACGCTCCAGAGATTGTGAAAGAATTCGCGGGCGAATCTGCAGGGAGCGCTCTTGGGCCTCGGAAGCG
>NZ_FLUY01000800.1 GCF_900092655.1 Candidatus Thiosymbion oneisti | reverse complement strand
CAGCCCCGCCCATAGAGGAAGACGACGGTGAAATCGGAGAGCCAATCACACCCGAGCCTGCTCTGAGCTTCGACGAACCCTGGATCG
>NZ_FLUY01000240.1 GCF_900092655.1 Candidatus Thiosymbion oneisti | reverse complement strand
TGACCCGAGACCGGCCTCGAAACACAAGGAGCAGGAGGCCAAGCTGCCAGAGAAGCCGAAGCCAGCACGACGCGGGAAGAAATCAGCGAATGCACGGGGCGGCCTGCCGGGGTGAGAGCGGCTGGCGCGCCGCGATAGACAGATCGGGAACCTGTGAGATCCGACGGACTGGTGCTCGTAACCCGGAGGCCATGTGGGAAGACATAAG
>NZ_FLUY01001737.1 GCF_900092655.1 Candidatus Thiosymbion oneisti | reverse complement strand
CCTCAGTCACGGGGGATACCAGCGGCGTTGGCCGGGAATCCGGGCACTTAGGTTCCACCCGCGCCGCGGCGACGGCGTTTCCCCTTGCCGCAATGCCTGGCTGGGGACGGAGCCTTGCTGAATCGGGTAAGGGCGGGTGTTTAGCCCGCCCGCCCCACACCACCTAGCATGCGGGTCCGCACTCGGCGGTTTATGCGAAGGAAGTACCCACCGGTCTCAAGCCTAACCCTGCGCCTTCATCCACCGCTCACGCACGCCGAGCAAGCCTTGGCGTTTCCGCCAAGCGTTCGTCATTTCCGTCGGCATCGCCTGCGTCCGCGACCGGCGCCCGTCGGCTTCGGGATCCAGGCCCGGCTGACCGGTTGCGGTTGGTCGCTGCCATCGTGCCGGGCTTGGCGGATCGCCCGCCCGGTCGGCCCTTCGCCGTCACACCTCTCCGCTGTGCGCCGGCTACTCTGGCCGCTGCTGACTGCTGTCCCCTCACGCCCGGCGGTGCCGGCCCGCGCGCGGCCCGCGTCACGCTCGGGTCCGGTGGTCATTCCAACCCTTTCACCCTGGCCCTCCGGCCGGCTCCCA
>NZ_FLUY01000528.1 GCF_900092655.1 Candidatus Thiosymbion oneisti | reverse complement strand
TCCAGCGGACTCAGCTTCTCGGTGCTGATAGGCGTTGGCTGTTAGCCTACCGAGGCGCTTAATCGACGCTGGAGCGTCAGATCCCTCCTCCGTCGGGACCAGGTCTGCTCCCACGCT
>NZ_FLUY01000574.1 GCF_900092655.1 Candidatus Thiosymbion oneisti | reverse complement strand
AACACCGATTGTGATCCGTGTTTATCTGTGTCCATCCGTGGTTCTTCGGTGCGGTTCGTTTGAGAACACCCCCTAGGCTGCTTACCCCCGGCTGAAGGTCAGTCTGATGGCCCCCTTCGCCCCCGCCTTGGCGGTACCGATCAATGCCACGCCCCCCTGGGCGCTTATCTCCAGGCTGACCTCCACTTGGTCCAGCTTGAAGCTACCGACGGCCTTGAGGTCTTGGAAGAGTGAATCCAGTTGGCCGGTCAGCCTGCTGAGAGACCGCTTGAGGGTATCGACATCGATTTCGGCAATCTGTCGTTCAACCTGATCCCCTAAGCCGAGGACGTTTGAAGGGGATTCGGTATCGCCTACCACAACGGGAATTTTGTCTGCCATCTTGTTGGACTCCATAATGAGATACGAAAGCATATTTTGTCCTGATAGGCGCGACCCTGGGTAGTGGTAAATTTTCAAGTGGTCAGCGTAGAGCGGTTCAGTATGGTGCTAAGACGGTGACGGCGGCATCCGCCGGAGGGGTCGGGGTGTGGGAGCTACGGCGGCCGGAGCGGCAATTGCTGGCCGGTTGCCTGCTCTTGGTCGCACTGGGCTTTCTAATGGTACTAGGTTCGGGTCAAGCGGCGGGCCGCCGGCTCGGGCTGTTGGATCTCCTGCCCCTGCTCACCTACGCAGCGAGCCTGCTAGTGATCCATCTGACCCTGGTGCTGTTCCAATTCCGCGGTGATCAGATGCTGCCGGTCGTGGCGGCCTTTCTGTCCGGGCTTGGGCTGCTCGCCCAGTATCGGCTGGGCGCCTTCGAGGGTGCCGATCGGTGGGCAAACGTGCGTTTTATCTTTCCCGGCGGGGTCCTGGTCATGCTGGCGGTCTGTATCGCCGGGATGCGGGGGCGCTATCGGCGGCTCGCCGCGTGGCCCTGGGTCTGGGCGGGGCTGTCCCTGGTCCTCTTGGCGGGCGTGCTGATCACGGGGCAGCGATTCCGCGGCGCTGTTTATGCGCTGGGCTTTATCACACCTACCGAGCTGCTCAAGATAACGGTGCTCCTGTTCCTGGCCGGCCTCATCGACCGGGACGCCAAGGCCCTGGGTAATTGGGGGCACCCGTGGCCGGTACCGCCGTGGCTGATACCGCCGTTCGGGGCACTGCTGCCCCTGCTGGGATTCTGGGCCCTACTGGCGGGACTGCTGTTGCTGCAACGGGACCTGGGGATGTTCATCATCCTCAGCGTCGCCCTCTTGGTGCTGCTGGTCGCCGGTACCGCCCGCTGGGGCTATTTGGTCTACGGTATCCTCGCTGCGACGGGGGTGGGCTATCTGATGCTCACCCTGTTCGCTCACGGGCAAAGACGCATTCAGGCCTGGCAGGCACCCTTCGATGATCCCACCGGCACCGGCTGGCAGATCCTGCAGGGCCTGTCCGGGATGTATTCCGGCGGGCTGTGGGGAGAGGGCTTCGGGCGCGGCAACCCGGAATATACCCCCATCGCCGAGTCGGATTTCATCTATTCGGTGATCGGCGAGGAGCTGGGCTTTTTCGGCTGCGCGGCGGTGGTCGTGTTCTATCTGATCCTCTTCGCACGCGGGCTGCGGATCGCGGGCCGGACCGGCCCTCCATTCGGGATGCTGCTGGGCCTCGGACTGACGACGGTCACCGCGACCCAGACCTTCCTCAATATCGGCGGCGTCACCAAATTCATCCCCTTGACCGGTATCACACTCCCCTTCATCAGCCAAGGTGGAAGCAGTCTGCTCGTCGCCTTTTTCACCCTGGGCTTGATCCTGGCGATCTCGGATGGGGAGGTCGCCAAAACACGCCCGCAGCAAGACAAACCGAAGCGCCGGCGGGGGAGGGCAGACGCTTGAATCCACTCGAAAACATGGCCTTGGCACATCTAATAGCTACCGGTCGCCAGCTACCGGCTTCCAGCTGCGCGGAGGGAAACCCTCTGGTGGTAGGAGCGATTCCGCGGCCTCATCGGAGCCATCGGGTTATTTTCCCATACTCAATCAGACCTGGCTAGAGCGCGAGCGGATAGGGACAGGCCCCGTGCCTGCCCTCGGATAGGGCAATCACAGGGGGGGTGTCCCTAGGTACCCCTGACGTGTTCTTGCGCTGTTTGGATGAAACTACCTAGTCAGGGAGTTTTACGTTCCGCGCCGCTCATTGCAACGAGCTCGCTGCCTGCTCATCCGTTAGCTCCGCAAGCGATGCCGGGAAGCAGGGGGACGCCGACAGGAAGTTACTGTGCTAGACTGCCCGCATACGCATGCAATAATGTCTGCGTGCAATCTAATAAAACTGTTCGGCCGCCAATAGTTGTGTGATACACATTGAGCAAGGGGTGGGTAACCCAATGCCATTAAGTTAAGCGTTACTGGTCGACAAAAAGGAAGAAAAACTATGAATCACGCGAATCCTCACGAAATTGTCATCCCGAACCGAAGGGAGGGATCTTGTTCGCGCCGATTCGCGCGCTTCG
>NZ_FLUY01001235.1 GCF_900092655.1 Candidatus Thiosymbion oneisti | reverse complement strand
CGAGAGGGTGAGATTGATGGCGAGAGGTTACAAGCCAGGCGTCGCCCGTGCCCAGGCCGCACGCCTGCCCGCCCGGATTGAAGAC
>NZ_FLUY01000242.1 GCF_900092655.1 Candidatus Thiosymbion oneisti | reverse complement strand
GACCCTGAGATATCCCCACATTATTTCTATCTAAGACAACAAGTTGTAGTGTGTAGTTACTGTCGATCTGGACATGCA
>NZ_FLUY01000251.1 GCF_900092655.1 Candidatus Thiosymbion oneisti | reverse complement strand
GAGAAGGGGGAGCAGGCGACCGCGGCTATGATCTGGCTCGTGAGGCACCGCCAGACGAAAGGGGCGGCAACGGATAGGCCACATCTAAGGACAC
>NZ_FLUY01000740.1 GCF_900092655.1 Candidatus Thiosymbion oneisti | reverse complement strand
AGGTCTGCCGATTGGATCTGGCTCGACCGCTGGTTTACCCTTTACTACCACCAACGGCGAATTCTTTCACAATCTCTCCAGCG
>NZ_FLUY01000163.1 GCF_900092655.1 Candidatus Thiosymbion oneisti | reverse complement strand
GTTGCCGACAGCTGGTCATGGGGTCCGTAAGCCGTCTGAAAGACGGCGGTCCCAGCCGGCCCGGGACCGCCGACATCCTGTCGGC
>NZ_FLUY01001716.1 GCF_900092655.1 Candidatus Thiosymbion oneisti | reverse complement strand
GCTAGGCACAACAGACAAGGGGCAGGCCGCGAACCGCATCTTTGGACGGCGGCGTGCCCAACAAATCATTTAAATATTAACCAC
>NZ_FLUY01001521.1 GCF_900092655.1 Candidatus Thiosymbion oneisti | reverse complement strand
AGGCTCGGATCGAACGCCGGCTGACCCGCGGTGAGATCATCCTCGGTATTGGTAAAGCCCAACGCCTGCAGGTCGAGTGTGTCCAC
>NZ_FLUY01000241.1 GCF_900092655.1 Candidatus Thiosymbion oneisti | reverse complement strand
CGACTCTGGGCCACGCCGACTTCCGACGCACCCGCTCATGTGCTTATGTCTTCCCACATGGCCTCCGGGTTACGAGCACCAGTCCGTCGGATCTCACAGGTTCCCGATCTGTCTATCGC
>NZ_FLUY01000104.1 GCF_900092655.1 Candidatus Thiosymbion oneisti | reverse complement strand
CTTCCTGGGCACGGGCTACCCCTCGCTTGTAACGTCTCGCCATGAAGGTCAGCCCCTCGGTTCGAGCTCAGCTGGTAGTTTAC
>NZ_FLUY01000600.1 GCF_900092655.1 Candidatus Thiosymbion oneisti | reverse complement strand
GTGTCTCGGAGCGGACCTGTGGGATGTTGCGGCCATCTAGCCTGTGAAAACCATTGGTTAGTGCAGATAACAACCGGCAAGCGAACCACGGATGAACACGGATCGACACGGATTGATCTCCATCCGTGTTGATCCGTGTCTATCCGTGGTTCGAGATAGCGAGGATTAGATCGTTTGTTAATTGAGAACACCCCCTAGTACCTAGTTTCTATCGATTCTGCTAGTTTTGGCGCCGGAGCGTGAAAGCTAGGCGTGTGAGCAAGCAGATACCATGAACTTGCAATATCGGTCAAAACTAGGTACTAGCAATATCGATCGAAACTAGGTACTAGGCCAGCTCCCGTTCCGGCGACAGGTGCATCTCGTGGTGCCCCTTGCCCGCCGCGATCATCGGATAGACGTTTTCCGTGGGGTCCACCACCACGTCGAGGAATACGAGGCGATCCTGCATGCCGAAGGCCGCTTCCATGGCGCCTTCCAGGTCGCCGGGCCGCTCCACCCGCATCCCGATGTGCCCGAAGCTCTCGGCAAGCTGCACGAAGTCCGGGAGGGCATCCACATAGGAGTGGGAATAGCGACTCTCATAGAAGAATTCCTGCCACTGACGGACCATGCCCATGTAGCCGTTGTTGAGCATGATCACCTTGAGCGGCAGCCCGTACTGCCTGCAGGTCGCCAGCTCCTGGATGCACATGAGGATGCTCGCCTCGCCGGAGACGCAGGCCACCTGGGCCTCGGGGAAGGCCAGCTGCACCCCCATGGCCGCGGGCAGGCCGAAGCCCATGGTCCCCAGGCCCCCGGAGTTGATCCACCGACGCGGCCGGTCGAAGGGGTAGAACTGGGCGGCAAACATCTGGTGTTGACCGACGTCCGAGGTCAGATAGAGCTCGCCCTTGGTGACCTGGTAGAGGGTCTCTACCGCGAACTGGGGCTTGATCTTGTCACTGCCGCGATCGTAGCTCAGACACTTTATATCCCGCCATTGCTCGATCTGCGCCCACCAGTCGGTCAGCGTTTCGCGGTTGGGGTCACACCCGGCTTCCTTAAGCAGGCGCAGCATATCCTCGAGCACGCTCGCGACGGGCCCGACGATGGGGATATCTACCCGCACATTCTTGGAGATGGACGAGGGGTCCACGTCCACGTGAATGATTTCGGCGTGGGGACAGAAGAGCTCGATCTTGCCGGTGACCCGGTCGTCGAAGCGGGCCCCGATGGCGATCAGGCAGTCGGTCTCGTGCATCGCCATATTGGCCTCATAGGTGCCGTGCATGCCCAGCATGCCGATGAACCGGCGCTCGGTCATCGGATAGGCACCCAGCCCCATGAGGGTGCTGGTGATCGGGAACCCGGTGGCACGGACCAATTCCCCGAGCAGGTGCGAGGCATCGTCCAGGATCACCCCACCGCCGGTATAGATGACGGGTCGTTGCGCCGCGAGCATGGCCGCGACGGCCTGTTTGATTTGACCGGGGTGCCCTTTGCTTGCGGGGCGATAGGAACGCAGGCTGATTTCCCGCGGATACGCATAGGGGATCTTGACGTTGGGATCGGTCGTATCCTTCGGGATATCGACCAACACCGGCCCGGGCCGGCCCGAGGTGGCGATATAGAAGGCCTTGCGAATGGTCTCCGCCAGCTTGCGCACGTCTTGGACCAGGAAGTTGTGCTTGACGCAGGGGCGGGTGATGCCGACCGTGTCCACTTCTTGAAATGCATCGCTGCCGATCACGGGTGTGGGCACCTGGCCGCTCAGGATGACCATGGGGATGGAGTCCATGTAGGCAGTGGCGATCCCGGTAACCGCGTTGGTGGCACCGGGACCCGAGGTGACCAGGCACACGCCGCACTTGCCGGTGGCGCGCGCATAGCCGTCGGCCGCGTGGGCTGCCCCCTGCTCGTGCCGGACCAGGATATGCTTGACCCGGTCCTGCTTGAAGACGGCATCGTAGATGTGCAGAACCGCGCCCCCGGGATATCCGAAGACGTACTCGACGCCTTCGTCGATCAAGGCCTGAACGACGATCTCGGCACCACTCAATTCCACCTCGGCGACCCTCCCTCCACCCCGGACCCACGGCCGACCCGCGGGTAAGTAAGGATGATTCAACAAACTAGCTAAGCTACATGAGCCGCAGCTGCGCGGTCAAGGTATGGTCCTGCCCGGTAGTGGCTCAGTTCGCGAAAAAACGGAAATTGCGAAAAAACGCAAGGACGCAAGGACGCAAGGACGTAAAGAAAGAACAAAGAAACTTTGCGTCTTGGCGCCATTGCGTCCTGGCGTTAAATGGGCCGGAAAGTGAGCGGCCAA
>NZ_FLUY01000239.1 GCF_900092655.1 Candidatus Thiosymbion oneisti | reverse complement strand
AGAAGCCTGGTTAGTCTAGCAATCTGAAAGGAGGTTGCCATGTGAATTGCTGATAGGCATGTAGCTGCGGTCAGTCACGTGGAGGAAACGAAGCGTGGGGAGCGAGACCGGTTCAGGTAAGTACCAATTTGAGGGAAAGCCCCTGAGCGAAGCGGCGGAAGACGCGGACAGCAAAGTTGTGAGCCGTAAGCCATTATAGGTTGACCCGAGACCGGCCTCGAAACACAAGGTGCAGGAGGCCAAGCTGCCAGAGCAGCCGAAGCCAGCACGACGCGGGAAGAAATCAGCGAATGCACGGGGGCGGCCTGCCGGGGTGAGAGCGGATGGCGCGCAGCGATAGACAGATCGGGAACCTGTGAGATCCGACGGACTGGTGCTCGTAACCCGGAGGCCATGTGGGAAGACATAAG
>NZ_FLUY01000238.1 GCF_900092655.1 Candidatus Thiosymbion oneisti | reverse complement strand
CTTGACGCCGGTTTTGGCGCTTCCGAGGCCCAAGAGCGCTCCCTGCAGATTCGCCCGCGAATTCTTTCACAATCTCTGGAGCGTGGGAACGAGC
>NZ_FLUY01000034.1 GCF_900092655.1 Candidatus Thiosymbion oneisti | reverse complement strand
TAAGTTTTGTAGGTCGGGTTAGGCGCGCCTTGCGATGCGGGCGTGGGCAACCGAGGTTGAACGCGCCGTAACCCGACATCCCAGGTTGGCTCGCAGCATCGTCTGTCGGGTTACGGCGCGCCCCAATCC
>NZ_FLUY01000586.1 GCF_900092655.1 Candidatus Thiosymbion oneisti | reverse complement strand
AAATCCAAAGCGGCGGCGGGTTTGCAGTGTACCTGCCGGCACCCCCGGTTACACCAGGTACCCTGGGTTTCTACCAATGCCGGGATTAAGGTCGCCGCCGCACTCCAAAGTTTCCGCTGGACCGCTCCGACTCGCCGCCTGCCGGTGCGTCCCTGCACGCAGACAGGTGCTCACCACACTCAACGGTTGTGCCGGGGAGGGAGGATAGAACAGTCTGGAATCCATAAAGAGCCACAGAGGAAACACGCCGAATCATGCAAATCTTCGCGAAAAAGATCCCTCCCTTCGGTTCGGGATGACACTTTCGCGAGGATTCGCACGATTCGTCGTTTTCTCTTATCAAATCGGTTGTCTGGGTAGGGCGCGTCCGGACTCGTTTGTACATTGCAACGCCAAGGCACACGCCTAAGAGGCTATCTAAAAACTAACACATTGATATTCGGCTGGCTCCCCACGCCCCAGCGTGGGAGCAGACCTTGTCCCGACGGAGGAGGGATCTGATGCTCCAGCGTCGATTAAGCGCTTCAGTCGGCTA
>NZ_FLUY01000233.1 GCF_900092655.1 Candidatus Thiosymbion oneisti | reverse complement strand
TGAAGAAGATCGCACGTGATCTGGAAGCCTACACGCAGGACCTTGATACCAATGACGAGCAGGAAAACCACGTGGGCGACGGGCTCGGTGACGCCCCCGCGCTTGCCGACAAGTTGGAGAAGCTCAAGGACGCCAGGCGCGCAAGCCGGCCCAACTCAAGCCGTTGGAGGAAAGCGGTGAGCCCCAGTTTTCCCGGACTGATCCCGATGCGCGCGCTTTGAACAAGGG
>NZ_FLUY01000897.1 GCF_900092655.1 Candidatus Thiosymbion oneisti | reverse complement strand
CGTCTTGTCCGCTCCAGCGGACGCAGCTTCTCCGTGCTGATAGGCATTGGCTGTTAGCCTACCAGGCGCTTAATCGACGCTGGAGCGTCGGGATCTGCTCCCACGCTGGAGCGTGGGGAGCCAGCCGAAAATCAATGCCA
>NZ_FLUY01000229.1 GCF_900092655.1 Candidatus Thiosymbion oneisti | reverse complement strand
CGCACCAGAGAACACAAAGAACGCAGGGAATTGGCCTGCGCTCTTCTCTGTGTCCTCTGTGTCCTCTGTGGTTTAAACTTCACAGACTGGCAGCTGATGCCACC
>NZ_FLUY01000349.1 GCF_900092655.1 Candidatus Thiosymbion oneisti | reverse complement strand
CTTGCGCTCGAAGAGATACATACCGCCCTTGTCGATGGAGGATTTCAGCTCGCAAATGAGCAACAGGCCGTTCTTGACGATTACATCCAGCTCCACCTGCTCCGGTCGGCCGAAGACCTCTCCCTGATCGTCGTACTCGTTGACGTTGAGCACCTGTATATCGAAGTTCTTTTCCAAGATCCCGGCCAGGGCGTTGCGGAAGGTCGCCTCCGATTGCACGCCCCAGCGCGCGCCCAATGCTCCGATACGACGATCATACTTCTCGGCCTGGGCCATGATCTCTTCATGCACCCGCTCGAAGTCGGCCCGGTTCTCTTTCCATTTGCGGTCTTGCTCCTCTCGCGCTTCCCGCCATTTGCGATCCTGCTCCTCCCATTTGCGCTTATTCTCCGCTTGTGCTTCCCACCATTTGCGGTCCTGCTTCTCCCATTTGCGTTCTTGGGCCTCGCGGTCCTGACGTAGCTCATCCAACATGCAGTCGAAACGGTCTCCCGTCTGCTGCCGATCCGCATACTCCCCGCGCGTCAGATCCAGGATGTAACGACGAAGATCCGGGTCGTCACGCAACAGGGTGGGCAATTCCCGTTTCAACGTCTCCGAGACGGCTTCGATTACCATAACTTCCTCTCCATTCCGGATACCAATACGTCGCGCCCTCGCCCTCTGCCGTCAGATTTTTTCAACCTCCAAGGAATCCGAGTAGATCTCTATACCGAGCTCCCTAGCAACCTGCTCGGCCGGTTTGTCGATCATCGGCGAGATCACGATCAGGCGATCGGCCTTGCGATTGTGGCGCCGCTCATAAAAACGTGCCTTGCGCTCGAAGAGATACATACCGCCCTTGTCGATGGAGGATTTCAGCTCGC
>NZ_FLUY01001857.1 GCF_900092655.1 Candidatus Thiosymbion oneisti | reverse complement strand
AGCGCTCGATCATGGCGTTGGTCTGCGGGGTTCTGGGCTTGATCAGGCGATGTTCGATCTGGTTGTCGGCACACACCCGATCGAAGGCATGGGCGCCGGTCGGCTGGCGCTCACCGGTGGCACAGAAGCGGTCGGTAAACTCCTTGCCGTTGTCGGTGAGGAGCTTGGTGATGGTGAACGGTGCCTGCTCGATCAGGCGCGTGAGGAAGCCGCTGGCGGAGGTTGCTGACTTGTCCTTGAGCACCTCCACAGAGACCCAGCGGGTGGCGCGATCAATGGCGGCAAAGAGGTAGGTCCGTTGGTCCTCATCCGGCATCTGAGGCAGGTACTTGACATCGACGTGGACGAAGCCCGGCGCATAATTCTTG
>NZ_FLUY01001165.1 GCF_900092655.1 Candidatus Thiosymbion oneisti | reverse complement strand
GCAGCCAAGCGGGTGTTAGAGCCGATCTTCGAGGCAGACTTGGTGCCCGTCTTCTTTGGTTTTCGGCCTGGCCGCTCGGCGCATGATGCGCTCGACGCGGTGCAGGAAGGCGTGAGGGACGGAGTGAACA
>NZ_FLUY01000276.1 GCF_900092655.1 Candidatus Thiosymbion oneisti | reverse complement strand
GTCTGACCGGGGAGATCCTGAACGGACAGCTCCACACCCAACCACGGCCTGCCGGACCACATGCGGTTTCCGGCTCCGTGCTGGGTGCCAAATTACTCAATCCCTTTCAGATCGGTGATAGGGGACCCGGCGGCTGGTGGATCATCGATGAACCGGAGATCCACTTGGTGCGGAATCTCGAGGTCCTGGTCCCGGACTTAGCCGGTTGGCGGCGTGAGCGCATGCCCTACTTGCCGGAAGATCAGCGCTTCCAGGTGGTTCCCGACTGGATCTGCGAGATCCTGTCTCCCTCCACAGCAAGCAAGGATCGCCAGCTCAAGCTACCGCTGTACGCCCGCTATGGTGTGCAGTACGCCTGGCTGATCGATCCGGTCAAGCACACGCTGGAGACCTACCGACTCACGGCCGGCGCCTGGGTCGAGAACAGCCGCTTTGCCGATGCCGATCAGGTGATTGCCCCGCCGTTCGAGGCCGTAAGCCTCGATCTGGAAACCTTGTGGCCACCTCGGCGGCCGGGACTGGTGGAGAACCGACCACAGGCACGAACAGCCCCTCTCCCTCCGAGGGTGTCGTAAGAGGAGACCCATATGGAACAAGATCGAGGGACCATCCGCTCCGAGGCGTTTCTGGATTACCGGGAATACCACCACTCTCTGACCAAGGTCGAGCAGGGCCTGGACGGGCTGGAGCGGGCCGAGGACCGGCACACAGCCGTCGAGGACCTGCTGCCCCACTACATCGACCTGCTTACCCAGCGCAAGCACGCCTTCCCCCTACTGCTGCAAGACGGTCTGGCCCTGCAGCTCCCCAGGGAGCCGAGCCACCTCTATCTGTTGCCGCCCCTCCAGGGGCACAATGAGGGGACCCGGTTGGCCCTATGCCTCTATGCCGCCCGCCAGGGCGAGCCGGCCGACGTGGCGCTCGTGGCCTGGGAGATTGCGGACGAAGGTGCCTCCGTCACCCGGTTGGCGCATAACTTACCGGAGAGCTTGCCGGAAGATTGTCGATTGGATGAGCGGGCCTTAGAGATCGTCGTTGAGGGGACTCGGGGCGGGATGTATTCCGTTTACCTCGAGTTCCGCGGCGGAAAGCTGCACTTACAGCTTCGCGCCTATTCGAACGAGCCGCCCGTTGCCGGCATCGTCAGCATTCACTGGGAGGGTGATAACACTTCGAAATCCCGCGATAACTTCCGCCGACAAGAACGATACAGCCATGGCAACATGGAAGATCTGCTGTGGTTGGAACGCCATCTCGACGACCAGTGGCGGGACGATGGGATTGTTTTAACAAAGGACTCTACGGATCCGGATATCCCCGCGGAGTTGGGCCGGATAGCCGGGGTCGATTCTCCACAGGAGCCTAAGGATCTCGCCTATCTGGGGGGAGACCAGGCCCAGGTATTCCGTATTCACTTGGGTAGCAAGACCGGGAAGCTTGTCGCTTCCGAACGACTCGGCGGACGAATACACGACGTCCTGGTGGTCTCGGACCCGGATCCGGATAAGGAGGGCACTTATGGGATCCTGGTGGCCGCTTATAACAGCAGTATCTATCTGCTGGAGGACGGGGATGGGCAAGGGGATCAATTGAGGGTTCGCCACGGCCAGACCATCCTTGGGCATCACATCGAACGCATGGCCGGCTATGGTGGCGACCGCATTCTGGCCATCGATCAATATCGGCAGCTGATTCCTTTGCGTCTGGGCAGCCCCAGGCGATTCAAGGCCGTCCGTGATCGGGCGACCGGGCTTCTGTTCCGGCAGCTGGGCCTGGAACAAAGCGATCATCCTCTCTGGACAGATCCCTTGACGGTGGAAGACCCGGATAAGCGCCGATCCTTGAGCATACTGGCCCTGGAACGCTATCTGCTCTCGCTGTCGCGAGACGAGCGCCGGGACCTGGGACTATTCGAGGACTTTTTTGGCTGGTTCAAGCACCGCTATGAATTGCGTGATGCCGAGCTCGGTTACGACCTGGGTCGGATCCAGGTCGAGCTGTTCACCCATCTCCGCGAGGCATTTCGGGCCGGCAGCGTATTCGCCGACCGCCCCTCCGATAGGAAGAGGGACCTGACCCGGTTCGACCCCCTGTGGGCCCTGTTGAGGCTCCCGGACGCCGCCCCGGATTGGCTCTGGATCGCCCTGTTCCGCACCTACGACTGGCTTCCTGCCTGGGCGAAGTACAGAGGATTCGATAGGCAGGAAGGATTTCAGACACCTTTGGGCGAGCTCCTGGATCGCATCCGCCACATGCGTTCGATCCTCCTGCCCCATATGCACGAGCTAAGGCCCTTGACCGTCCGCGGTAGCGCCCATTTCAGGGGGCAGATCCGTCACCTGCGGCAGCTGGATGAGAACCGCTTCGTCCTCTTCGAGCATGGCTTCGGCCTGCGGCTCGTGGAGATCCCGTCGGACCCCACTAGGGATTGGCCCTGTCCCGCAGAGCTGAAGCAGGAAGGCGACCATTGGGATGGTATTCCAACCACATTGCTGGCCGGCGAGCGGCTCGGCAAGGCCCTCGGGGACCCGTCCGGTCAGTACCTCTTCCTCGGCACCCATCGGGGCGACCTGCGCCTCTATAGACTCCACGCCGAGACCCGTCCGGAGGAGCTCTGGCGCGGCAAGGCCCAGTTCGCCGTCACCTGCAGCGGGATAGCAGGCGCGGATAAGACCTGGGGCCTGGTGTTGGGCGGAGAAAGCCCACGGGAACAGCCTATCCTGGGATGGCTGCGGCTGCATCCCAATCTGACCCAAGGACAACCGGCGGCGAAGATTTGGGAGAGGGACAAGCGCGGCAGCCTGAGGATGCTGGTCGTTGACCAGGACAACCGGCTCTGGGGCGTGGACCGCGAGGCCCGGATCCTGGTCCACTGGCCGGATTTCGGGACGGCGGTGGCCCGGGGCGGCAAAATCGGACTGCAGGACCCCAAGATCTGGCTCAAGAGCGAGGTACCACTCCATGCCCTTCGTCTCGCGGAGGAAGAGGTCCTGCTCTGCGCGCGTCATGACGGCATGGCGGTAGCCTTGAATGCAACCGGTGGCGCCCTGAGCTGGACCGCCGGTTGCGGCGCCAGTCTGAGACACGTCGGTTATCTGGGTGCCAACCGGGATACCGAGCCGGGTCTGTGGGTACTCGGGGGCGACCCGACCCATCTCCTGTTGGTGGACGAGCAAGGCCAGCTGAGCGGCATCGGTGACGGCATGGGGCCGGTGAGCGCCCTGCGTCGGCTCGGCGATCATCGCATTCTGGTCGGCACCTCCGACGGGCGGGTGATCCTCCTGGATCATTGCCGGCCTGAAGCGGGGTCCGAGGATGGGCAGACATCGGGCTTCGACCGGCCCGGAGCGCTCTCAACCCATCCCCTCCGCTATCGTTTCCCGGATGATCGGCCGGACAGCGAGGCCGTTCGCAAAGCACTGGTGAAGGAGGCGAGGTACCAGGATCCCGACTGGCCGGAGACCCTCGCCGCTTTTGCCCTGCTGCGGCAGGCGAAACAGGCCCTGTCGATGACCGATCAGCCCGAGTCATCAATGAATGCCTTGATGAGTGCCCTGGAGGGCTTCTTCGAGCATCAGAGGCCGCGTCGGCTGGCGCTGTTTCTGCGCCACCCGGAACCCATCCCCCTTCCGAGGGTGCTGCGGCTCATTGAGATCGCCTGGGAGAATATCAGCCGGCGCCCGCGGGAAACCTTGGTTTGCCATTTGGTGACTGTGATACTGATCCGCCTGGAAGAGGCCGTCCTCGCACCGGATACCCCCAAGGCCGAGCGGGAAAAGGCCAGGGCGCTGCTGGATCGCGTCCATCGCTGTCTCTGGGAGCGGTCGCTACCATCGGATTGCCCCCAGGTCCTAATCCACCCGGAGAACCGCGAGCGGCTGCGGCTGCTGCGCTTGACGCAAGGGGTCCGCTGCTGGGTAGATATAGGTAAGGAGCTCGACCAGAAATCGCTTCATGGACATGGACACCTGACCGCCTGGTGTCGACGGCTGGCGACCCTCTGGTCGCTCCATTCGGCCGAGGAGCTCGCCCGACGCTTGAGACTTATTCTGATGACGGGACTCGTCCTCGAAGGCAACCGGACCGATCACTGGTTGGCGTGGCTCCGAAAGGAAGTCGTCAAGGAACAACCCTTGAAGGAATGGCAGCCACCTCCGGAGCCCCTGTGTTCTCTGGAGCCGCCGGATGAAGACTGGCAGTTGACCAAGCTTTCTCTGGCGAGTTTCGAGGCCCTGGTGGATCTGTGGCCCGAAGATGAGGAATGGCGCAGCTGGCTGAGCGAATTACAGACCTGTCTGGGCGCTATTGTCGATGACAGACAACGTACCGGGGTCAAGGAGGCCTGGCGGGAACGGGGGTCTATCGACCAGCTCCACGAGCACCTGGCGACCCATGGCGCCGAGACCTTTTCCGTCGTTCAGGGCTATGGCCTGTTGCCCCTCTATTGGCCGCGCCTGCTCGGCCAGTGGCAAGGCTGGAAAGACAAGCGACTCGATACGCTGGAGCGGGAAGCCCAGGCGGCCGAGAATCAATCCCTGGATATTGACTGGAGCGATCGTTGGCTGGATCGCCAGCGGGTGGAGCTGCGCCTGGCGATCCGGAATCGCCACCCGGTGCCCGTGCGCCTGGACAGAGTGTGCTGGGAGAACCGTCAACGAATGGCGGATGCAAAACAGACAGCGGATGTAAAAACAGAGCCCGAGCTGCCCATAGAGATCGACGCCAGCGAGATGCCAGCGTCGCTGGAGGTCCGCCTCGAAGCCGATGAAAACGACCGTTTGGTTGGTAACCTGACTCTGGCCTGCTGTCCCAAAGGAGGCAAGGAGTTCGAGCGGAGCCAGGGGTTCGACTGCTCCCGGGATGTCGCCGGCTTCTTTGCCGGCCTGGCCTGGTCACCCACAGGAGAGCACCTGACGAATTTACTGAACCGCTCCGGAGAGGCGGGCGGACCCAAATTCCTGTGGCTCGACGGGGGCCGGTGGACGGACGAGGAGCGGAGAGAGCTGGCCCAGCTGATGCAGGACCGCTTCGGCGGACCGAGCGAGGCCGGCTATGAACGAATCGAGAATATCGAGCAGGCATTGGACCGACCGGAGCCGGTTTTCTGTCCTGATCTTGCTTTGGGCGATCCACCCGAGGGCGCCCTGCTGGAGCAGGTCCATGGCATGTTGCATGCGCATAAGACCGGCGGTTTTCTGCCTCTGGCCTTCGCCATCTGGCAACGTCGGGGTATCCCCCAGAAGGTAAGCGCGGCCTTGAGGAATTTGCTCCCCGATCCCGAGTCGGTCGATGATCTGCTCAGGCGTCTCCTGGCCGATCAGGTCGGGCGTTTCGATCGGGAGCTCACGGAATTGCCCATCGAGGCCCTGGGGGCCTGGTGCTATGGGGAGCCGGTCTATGCCGATCCGCGGATCCTCGAGGAAGTAACGACCCAAGGGGGGCGTCGGCGGGGCCTGACCGAGCTCTACAGCCCCTCGGCGGGCCTGCTCGGCGACGAGGTCTGGGACCGGCTGGCCGGGCTGGACGACAGTCGGATTGCCGAGCTGCTCGGTATCGATACCGAGACAGCCACCCGACAACGCCAACGCCGCCAACGGCTGGCCGCCCTCTGGTCGGAAGGGGCCGAGGCACGGGATAGGGGTGAGGTCGAGCAGGCGGCCCAGACCCTGCTCGGTATGCTGGGTGGCGGGACGGTCTCCCTTGTGAGCCGGGGTTGCTGGTATGTCCAGACCCGGATCACCCTGCACCACCAGGACTATGCCTATGTCTACCTCCTGATGAAGATATCGGCCCGGGAGAGGCAATGTTTGAAGGAACAGGAAGCCGGGGTCTGGCTCTGCCTGGATCACTCCCCCCCCGCAGCGGACCTGACGGGGCCGGGGATCCGGATCGACCGGGAAGACTGCCTCCGCCTGATCCACTCGGATATACCGGGACAGATGTGTGAGTCGAGACAGGGGTTTACGCCGGCGCTGGCCTATCTGAATCAGTTGGCGGCGGCACAGCGCAATATCTCGCCCGAGCGGGTCTTTCGCACTAGTGGTGGTCTCCCCCCGGATGCCATCCCCAAGCACTTTGCAGGCAGAGACAGAGAGCTTGCTCACCTTTGGCGGTGCCTGGAGGTGGCGGATCAAGGCGGCACCGCGTGCGCCCTGATTGTGGGCGCACGCCTGATCGGCAAGACCACCTTGCGCCAACGGATGGTTTGGGAGGTGGCGCAGCAGCAGAAGGAACGGAGGGTCATCGACATAAGCTTTGAAGATATACCGCCCAATTATGAGGGAATCACGCTGGAGCACTGGGTATTCAAGAAGCTTTGGGAGAAGCTCGGTGAGATCGGTGAATACAGGCACCAACCTTGGGATCGAGCTGGAGACGAGAGAAAGCGGCAAGAGGCGCGGGACTACTTGGCTGAACGATTGCGTAAGATAAAGGACCGGACCGGACATAGCCTGTTGCTGTTCTTCGACGAGACCAACGACCTGGTACAAAGGGACTGGCCCGACTATAGCCTGTTCAAATATCTGCGCCATCTGGTCCAGGAAGAACCCATCTGTCTATTCGCCACCACCTACCCCCATGGGTGGGGCCCCAATCGGACCCTACACGAGCTCAACGGTGATGAGACTTCGTCCCTCGGCAACCTGTTCGGCGAGCCCCTGCAATTGGCGCCCTGGTCCCCGGAAGAGGCCTGGCGCTTCCTGCACGACAAGCTGGCCGGCTTCGGGGTGGTCATGCCCCACCACCTCCGGCGGGCGGTGCTGACCGTCAGCCGCGGTATTCCCTGGATCATCCATTGGATTGCCCTCCATTTCTGCGACCAGGGCACCGGCGGACGCCGGTTGGTGCGACGGAAGGACTGGCTTGCCATCCGAGACGAACTCTCGCAGATGATCCAGGAGCGCCTCTATACGCCAGTTAATAGTTCCGCTACCAAGTACGACACAGCCCGCCTTGGTAACGACCGGTTGTGGCGAGCACTATCCACTATCGCGGCCAGGTCTCCGGTGGAGGATCCGCCGAACAACTGGTGCAGGGAGTGGGAATTCTCGCTGGAGGAGGTCTGGGAGGAGCTGAACCACAAGCCGGGTAAGGAGGTGGTTGGAAAGGCCCTGCATGGACTTACCTACACGGAGGTCATCAAGGGCTATAAACAGGCCGGCCAAAGGTTCGGCTTTACCGCCAATCTGTTTCCGGCTTGGACCCAATACCAGCAGAGGGGACCGAAATGAGGCGCCGTTTTCGTTGTCTGCCCCTGGGACCGCCCGTCACCCATGAGACCTTCGAGTTCGAGGAACAGGTCCGCGAAGGCCTGAAAGCGGGGCTGCATGTCTTCTATACCCATCTTTCCCATGTCATAGATGTCGCAAATCAATACCCTACCGTCAAGCAGCTTTGGAGCCCGCTGGATAAGACCAGCATGGAGTTGGATAACCATTGGAAGGATGAAGCCGCTCGGGAACAGTGGCGGGTCGAGCCCAACCGCTGGCTGGTGGTCGACAGGACCGAGCCGGGGCTGCTGGATTGGCTGGCCCGCCAGTTCTACGTTGTATTCTCGTCCCAGTCCATCTTCAACGGTCCCGAGACCACGGTCGTCATCCTCCATGCCATGGCCTATGAGATCATCCAACGGCGAAGCCCGATCATGCACCCGCAGTTTCATCAATATCTGCTCTGGGACGACGCTGGTCTCTGGACCGATGGGCTGGAGGAAATGGAAAAAGCGGATAAATTGAGTCAGTGCTGGCATGGCGCCGGCTGGGCGTCCGAACTGTCACGGGAAACAGGCGGCAATGGTTTGGGACTGTCCCCGAGGCTCGATCAGGAGTGCTCAGAGGCAATAGGCCGATTGGCTGCGGCCAATCGGCGCCTGATGGATTATCTATCCAACCCGGAGCACCAGAATTCGCCAGACGAGACGGCCCCGGTCGACACCGCCAGCTATCTCCGTACCCTGGGTGACTTCCTGCCCTTCCACTGGTTCGAGCTCGACGGCGGCCGCTATATCCCGACCCGAGTGACCAGGGCCTACAACCTCGGCGGTCCTCGAATCTGGGAGGGGCTCTATGCCATCGGTAACCTCTACCTGCGCCAGCTGATCCTAGATGGTTGGGTGACCCCCTGGCCTCACGCGGACCGGCTCTACTATCAACCGGCCTCTCTGGCCTTGCTCTACTGGGCAGCGCGGCAATTGGGAAAGGACTACACCCGGGATGCAGATGCCTTTCTCGACAACTACCGCTGGCGGGAGCCGGCCAACTGGTTCGGCGGCCACTGGACCCATGAGGGTCATCCCGAATCCATCAAGGGTTAGAGGGAGACACTTTTGGCACCAACCCAGCAATCCTCCGGGCCTGCGGTACGGTTCGAGCCCGCGGAACGGGAAGAAGCGCTCAAGGCCATCCGGGCGTTCCTGCAAGAGCCCGCCAACGCCGGCGGCGGGATCCTGCTGGTTGCCGGACCCCGTGGCGTCGGCAAGACCCGTCTGGTGGACGAGGCCCTGAATGAGAAGATAACCCAAGGATCGCATGCCTGGTGGCGGCGCCTGTTCGGCGACAGCGGCGTGCGTCGCCGGCTGAGGATCAGACGCAGTCCGAGGGGGATGGAGCGCATTGTCGTCCCAGTCGCAGTCGATCCCTTCTTTCCCCAATCCCACCATCGACCGGTCCGGGAGAGGCCCAATGCGGCGAAGTCAACGCTATCGGAGGGCAAGGCGAATCCCGGGACCAAAGCCGGTAGGCCGAATGATGGCGAGCTGATCCACGATTCGGAATCCGATGCCATCCGGCTGCTCGACAACATCATCTTCGCCCTGACCAGCATGGTGGATCCCCGCTCCAGGGTCCGACACGGCCGGACCCTGCGCTCCCGGTTGGGCTTCTGGAACTATTACTTCTCCTCCCTGGCCCTCTATCGACCCGATCGCCGGCCGACATTGGGATCGGCCTTGGGGATCATCATTGGCCTCTGGGGGGTTGCTTCCATCTTCTATATCGACTGGATCGACCCAGGTCATGATTTCACCGCTAGTCTGGGAATAGGGTCGGCCCTGTTGTTATTGATCGCGCTCGTCTTTTCCTGGCTCGGCCTGCGCCTGCGGGATTGGCGGCGCGCGGCTTACCGGGGCGCGCGTCTCTACGATCTGGTTCATGCCCAGGACACGCGGCAGACCGACCAGCACCAACAGGAGCGGAGCCTGCGTCTCGAGCACAAGTGGACGCTGGGCGCGGGCGCCTTGCTGCTCCTGGGCGCCCTGTTCTTCAGTGAACTGCAGGGGCTTGACCAAGAGTGGGCGAAGCCGGCTCTCTGGAAGGCCATGCTTGCCCTGATAGGGACGGGTCTACTCATCGTCGGTCTGCGTCGCCGCTACAGCCGGGACCACAAGGCCGATTTTGGTCCCGACAATCGGGCCTGGCGAATCACCTTGCTGCGCCGTTATCTCTTCGTCCTGCACCAGTGCGGCATCGAGCCGGTCCTGGTGCTCGACGAGCTGGACAAGCTGGAGGAACCGCGCCTGTCACCGGCCAGCATCGTGGAAAAAGGCGATTGCGAGAGTGGCGAGTCCATGCCGATCGAGCTGTGGCGCTTTCAGTGCGCCTTGCAGCGACTCAAGCAGAGCCTGGGAGCAGAGTTCCTCTGGATCCTGATCGGTGGACAAGGGCTGTTCGCCAACCTCCAGCGGCATCGCCAGCCATCGGCGCAAGGGATGTTGGGGCCCCTGGCAACCCTGATCCGCCGCGAGCTGGTCTTAGGGCCAGTCAGCCTCGAGACCGCCCAACAATACTTCAGCCAGCGCGAAGGTAGGACTGATAGCTCGGAAGAGGACCTGAAACGTATAGCCGCCGGCCTCTGGCTCGAGGCCAAAGGCATCTATTCGGAGATGGTGCGCCTCGACGCCGAACGCAGGTTAGCGAAGACAGACTATCCGAAGCCCATCCAGGAATATGCCCAGCGGTTGGCGGAGCAAGTGGCGAAGCTCTGGGGCCCCGTGACCCAAATTATGGCTCTAGACCTGCCACAGGCCGGCGAGCAGGCCCGGTTCGCCGACTATCTCCTGAATCGGGAGTGGAATCAGGTCTGGCTGCGAACGGGATTCCTGGAGCTCGGATACCAGCTGCTTTCCCCCCATGCTTACCGCTTGCAGCATGCGGCCATGGAGGAGCTTCCGCCACCGATCACCGCGGTGGAATCCCTGGCCGATGGCGATCTGGAGGCATTGATCAAGCTGGGCCGCCTGGCCCTGTACGGCTATCTGTTGGACGAATATGCCCAAGAACGTCCAGGGATTCCGCCGGACGAACAGGGCACTATCCACTTCGAGATGCCACGTCCTTCCAGCCCGGCCTGAGCGAAGGGTTTGCACAAGTCGATTGGGCAAATTGGGGTAGGATGTAGCGAGCGCCTGCTGTGCAAGGACCTGTCTGCCGTCCCAGGGACGGGACAGGCAGGCGCACGGCAGGCCGCGAACCGCCTCATTGGATGGTCCGTGCCCAACGTTCGAGGGCACCTTGAACCAGAGATCCGAAACATGCAGCTGGCAATTCAACCCACCCTTTACGAGTCCCTGGAGGCCTTGCCTGAAGGGGTGACCGGGGAGCTCCTGAACGGACAGCTCCATACCCAACCACGGCCTGCCGGACCACATGCAGTTGCCGGTTCCGCACTCGGTGGCAAATTGCACAATCCGTTCCAGATCGGTAATGGAGGACCCGGCGGCTGGTGGATCCTCTATGAACCGGAAATCCACTTCGAGCGGAATCTCGAGGTCATGGTCCCGGACTGGGGTGGTTGGCGGCGTGAGCGCATGCCCTACCCGCCGGAAGATCAGCGCTTCGAGGTGGTTCCCGACTGGATCTGCGAAATCCTGTCTCCCTCCACGGCAAGCAAGGATCGCGAGATCAAGCTGCCGCTGTACGCACATTACGGGGTGCAGTATGCCTGGCTGATCGATCCGGTCAAGCGTACGCTGGAGACCTACCGACTTGAGGCTGGCGCCTGGGTCGAGACCGGCCGCTTTGCCGATGCCGATCAGGTGGTCGCTCCGCCGTTCGAGGCCGTAAGCCTCGATCTGGAAACCTTTTGGCCACCTCGGCGGCCAGGACTTGCAAAGCGCTGACTGACAGCCGAATACACCTGGGTACAAAATAATGAAGGCTCTTTATGGATTCCGGACTGCTTTGGAGTGCGCCGGCAAAGTGGCGCGCCCGCATCGAACCTCAGCCACGGGGAATACTAGCGGCGTTGGCCGGGAATCCGGGCCCTTCGGTTCCACCCGCGCCGCGGCGACGGCGCTTTCCCCTAGCCGCAACACCTTTGCTGGGGACGGATGCGTGGTCCAACCCAAAGCGGCGGCAGGATGGTGCCACTTGGCCGATCCCCGGCTTATGCCTAGCGCTGTAGGTTCCGGTAAACATCGGGGTGAAGTGGCCGCCTGCCTGGCGGCAGACAGGCCGCACTCCAAAACGTCCGGTAGAACCCTGCTATGAGCGTTAGCAGTCCGGAATCCATAAAGAGCCATAATGAAAAGCTAAGAGACTAAAATTTACTAACCGCATAGCTGCCAATGCGCACCCGCTTATCCCTGAATACCGATTCCATGCGCCGGATGCTCCTGCCGGCACTGATCGTCGCCATCCAGCTTGCAAGCCCCCCGGCGGCGGCTCAACAGGCCCGGCTGCGGGCCGAGGAGGGTCCTCACTTCGTCGGCGTACCCGTGCGCCTGCAAGTGACCGCAGAGGGGTTCGACGAGACTCCTCAGCCCCAAATCAAGGTGGCAGATCCACCCCAGGGGCGCTTGGAGCTGACCGGGGTCAACCCCAGCATCAGCACCAGCATCCAGATCATCAACGGCCGGATGAGCCAGTCCAAATGGGTCCAATTCGCCTTCGAGTACCAATACCTGGCCCAAACCCCCGGCGAACAGGTCATCGGCCCCTTCCGGATCACCCAGAACGGCAAGCAGGCCAGTACCGGCAAATTGCGTTTGGTCATCGGCGAAATCCCGGTCAGCAGTCGGCAACGGCTGCGGCTCATCCTGCCCCAGGGCCCGTTGATCGTGGGCCAGCGCGTGCCGGTGCGGCTCGAATGGTGGGTCCCCGCCGATCTGCGCGGCACCCTCTCCAATCCACGCTTGGCCGTCCCCCTCTTCGAGCGGCTCGATGCCTTTCGTTTTCATGACCCCGAGGACCCCACTGCCGACATCGCCTTGACCATCGATACCGCCTCCGGTCCCGTCGAGCTGGCCGCCACCACGCACTCGGAGCTTTGGAACGGCGAGCAGTACCTGGTGCACACCCTCACCCGCCGCCTGACCCCCTTGCGGACCGGCGAGTACGAACTCGCACCCGCCAGCCTGGTGGTCGACGAGGCGATCCGTTGGCACCGCAACCTCTTCGGCGAGCGGATCCTCACCCGGGCCCGGAAACACCGGGTAGAGGACGAGCCGCAGACCCTGATCGTCCAAGACCTGCCTCGGGCGGGCCGACCCGAGAGCTTCACCGGCACCGTCGGCCCCGGCTACCGGCTGGAGGTCGCGGCGGACCGCTCGGTGGTCCAGGTCGGCGATCCGATCCGTCTGACCCTAATCCTCCGGGGCGATGCGGCCGTCGAGACCGCCGTGCTTCCCCCCTTGACCGCCGATGGTGGACTCTCGCCCCAAGACTTCCGCATCCCCAACGAAAAGATCGCCGGGGTCTATACCGACGGCGCCAAGCGGTTCCAGGTGACCGTGCGGGCACTGCATGAAGGAGTCACCGCCATCCCACTCCTCGCCTTCTCCTGGTACGACCCCGAGCGCCGGGAGTACCAGACCACCCATTCCCAGCCTGTCGCCCTTTCGGTGCGCCCCGCCCAAGTCGTCTCGGCCGAGGACGTCGTGAGCGCGGTGCCCGAGGAGCCACACGACCGGACCCTGGACCCCGGGCGCGAGCCGACGACCAACCCGGAGGCCGGCTCCAAAGCCCGGCAACGCCCGGTATTTAGCCTCACCGGGGCCGATCTTGCCATCACCACTGACATCGACGCCCTGCTAGAGCCCAGCGGCTCCCTGCTCACGAGCGTCGGCGCCCAGGCGGTTGCCTATGGCTTGGGCCTGCTGGTCATCCTCCTGGCCTTGCTGGCCAGACGCCGTGCCCAGGCCGATCCGGCCGACCTGGCCCGCACCAAAGCCCTGCGGACGCATCGGACGGCCGTGACGGAGGCCCGCAGTATCACTGAAGCAAGTGCCGCCCTGCGACGCATGGTCGCCACCGCCGGTATCCCCCTGCCCTCCGACCTGGACCGCTTCCTGGCCGAATGCGACGCCCTCGCCTATGCCCCCGGCGGCGCCTCGCGCACCTTGGACGGACCCATGCGGGCCCGGGCCTTGCTATTGGCCGATCAGCTATTGAAGGAAGCCAGATGAATGATGAGTGATGAGTGATGACCAATACGCTTGCATACAAGAACGAACTACGAATCACGCGAAAAAGAATTCTCTTTCGATTCTTATATCCCTTTGTGACTTGGCGCCTTTGTGTGATGCTCTTCTTGATACCGCGGCCAGGCTGGGGGACGATCTGCACTTCATCCTCCGTAGTCGCTAGGCCGCCGGGTTTGATGTGGTGCGTCAAGAGCTTGCGGTTTGGCACATCGACCACCGTCACCCACTGACCAGAGAGTTGGCCGCAAATCAACACAACGGGATCAAGAACCACCGATGATAGCAAACCGATTGCGACCAATTTGCGTTCATTCGCGTTCATTTGCGGCAAAAAAAACAATTCCTGGAGGCATATGCCGCATCATCAGGATATGGCTCGCTACCCTCTGGTTTTGCTTCGCACCGCCGGTAAGTGCGGCCACCCCCGACGCGACCTTGAATCAGGCAATCGGTGCCTACACCCAGGCCCAAGCAACGACCAACCGGGGCGGGCGATTGGCCGGCTTCCGGCAAGCCCAACGGCTGTTCGAGCATGCCGCGACCCAAGGCGAGCGTTCCGCGGCCCTCTATACCAACCTGGGGAATGCCGCACTCCAAGCCGAGCGGCTAGGACCTGCCATCCTCGCCTATCGACGCGCTCTGGCGCTCGACCCCGACCAGGCACGGGCCCACCAGAACCTCCGCCACGCCCGTACCCTCTTGCCGACCTGGGTCCCCAAACCCGAGCCCGAAGGCGCGCTGGAGAGCTTCTTCATCTGGCGTCACTTCCTCAACCCCACCGAACAGGCCGCCATCGCCACCCTTCCCTTCCTCCTCGCCGCCCTGCTGATCGCGGTCGCCATCCGCTGGCGCTCCCCGCTCGCCCGCAACCTCGCCTTCCTACCCCTGCTGGCCTGGCTGGGACTGCTGCTCTCGGCGGCAATCCAGGCCCACGCCGGCGGCACCATCCCGGCCGTACTCATCGCCGACGAAACCATCGCCCGCGCCGCCGACTCCCCCAACGCCCCCATGCGCTTCACCCAACCCCTACCCGCCGGCACCGAAGTCGAAATCCGCGAAGCCCGTGCACATTGGGTCCACATCGTCCTCGCCAAT
>NZ_FLUY01000227.1 GCF_900092655.1 Candidatus Thiosymbion oneisti | reverse complement strand
CCGCTCATGGAAGAACCGAAGGCTCGGCATCAGCGGCCGCGGAAGGTCAAACGGCGGGTCGGCAGCCCGCAAGGGGGTGTCATTAGCCCGCTGTTAGCCAACCTGTATCTGCACTGGATGGACAACCGCTTCCATGACCGGGAAGGACCGGCACAGCGGGTTGGCGCGCGGCTGGTGGGAGATGCCGATGACTTGATCATCTTGGCGCGTCACCAAGGGAAGTGCCTAGGGGACTGGGTCGAAGCCACCGCGCAAGGGTGGATGGGACTGGAGATCAAGCGTGGGAAAACCCGCACGATCAGGCTGACGGAGACCGGAGCGAGGGTCGAT
>NZ_FLUY01000373.1 GCF_900092655.1 Candidatus Thiosymbion oneisti | reverse complement strand
CAGGAGAAGCCTGGTTAGTCTAGCAATCTGAAAGGAGGTTGCCATGTGAATTGCTGATAGGCATGTAGCTGCGGTCAGTCA
>NZ_FLUY01000729.1 GCF_900092655.1 Candidatus Thiosymbion oneisti | reverse complement strand
GCGGTTCGCTGCGCTCACCACATCTTACGGCCCTTGCCCAACCTACAAGATCATGTTCTCGGGAGGATTTATACGCGTTTAATTCTCGCTGGCTCAAGCGGTGGGCAACGGCTAGTAACCCCCCGTCGGGCGCTCACTCTCAGGTGGCTAAGATGCAACCACAAACCAAACCGACTCTCTACGAGTCCCTTGAGGCCCTGTCCGAAGGTATGACCGGGGAGATCTTGAACGGACAGCTCTATACCCAACCGCGACCTTCCGGAGTGCATGCGACTGCCGGCTTTATGTTGGGTGCCGAATTACTTGGCCCTTTTCATAAAGGCAACGGAGGTCCGGGTGGTTGGTGGATCTTTATTGAGCCAGAGGTCCACTTTGTACATGACAATGAGGTTACCGTTCCGGACCTGGCCGGCTGGCGACGTGAGCGAATGCCGATGCCACCAACCACGGAGCATCGCTTTGAGGTGGTCCCCGACTGGGTTTGCGAGATCCTTTCTCCTTCAACCGAGGGCAGAGATCGCCAGATCAAGCTACCGTTATACGCATATTACGGTGTGCAATACGCTTGGCTGATCGATCCGATCAAGCACACTTTGGAGGCGTACCGACTGGAAGCCGGTGACTGGCTTGAAATCGGCCGCTTCGCCGGTACTGACCAGGTTGCCGTACCACCGTTCGAAGCAGTATCCATCGAGCTGGAAGGATTGTGGCTGCCTACTCAGCCTACATCAGTATAAGGCGGGTTCCCCGCCTATTCCGGGAAAAATTCGTTATCCATAGTCTGCTCAAAAGACCAGGGGCAGGTATCAGGAAATGTGGTTTTCGAGAGTCCTGTTTCTTTGGCGGCACCGCTAACGGCATATTTGTAACCGCGTTGCATGGCCTCCGGCAGCTTGGATTTAAGGCTCGGGTTGTCGTTTATATAGTCGGCCAACTCGGTACGTTGTTCTTCGATAACGTAGCGCCAACTATTCCCCCGATATGTGGGCTGATACTGCTACTTGAGCAAATGAATGAAAAGTATCTTCAATCGGCTTTCAAGCTCACGCTTTAGATTTTTCCCCATATCTTCAATTTCTTCGGCGATATGACTGATGTCGGATTGGGCCAGCTTTCCCGTTCTTAAGTATTCTGCCTGTTGCTTGGTCCAACCATAAAAATATTTATTATACAAGGGGTTATCCACGAAAATGCTCCCGGTGAGAGGTTATCTTTATGCTAACAAGGTTCGGCGAGGGGAAAGGGTAGGCTGTGTCCACTATCCCGGCATTAAGAGGCTGTCTAAAAATTAAGATACTGATTTTAAAGCATAAAATCTGCAAATTTCACGCTCGTTCCCAGGCTCCAGCGTCACTGCCATTAAGTTAAGGAAAAGCGCAAAAATATGCCGCATACTTCACGTTTTTTCGAGATCATAG
>NZ_FLUY01001308.1 GCF_900092655.1 Candidatus Thiosymbion oneisti | reverse complement strand
CAGATGGATTATCTTCAGTCGGCGGTTGAGTCCGCCGAGGGCCACTTTAGTGGCCCAACCTACCAGCTTCAGCTGGTA
>NZ_FLUY01000358.1 GCF_900092655.1 Candidatus Thiosymbion oneisti | reverse complement strand
CACTAACCAATGGTTTTCACAGGCTGGATGGCCGCAACATCCCAGCGGTCCGCACCGCGGACCCGACACATAATCAGCTGGTCAGCGTAGGGTCCGCTGCGCGGACCTTCGGACTGTCAACACCCCCTA
>NZ_FLUY01000697.1 GCF_900092655.1 Candidatus Thiosymbion oneisti | reverse complement strand
CAATGCCATTAAGTTAAGCGTCACCGGCGCCGTTTGTGATTGGTTGATCCCTGTTTTCGTTCGCCCTCTCCCCAACCCCT
>NZ_FLUY01000915.1 GCF_900092655.1 Candidatus Thiosymbion oneisti | reverse complement strand
GCTCGTTCCCACGCTCCAGAGATTGTGAAAGAATTCGCCGTTGGTGGTAGTAAAGGGTAAACCAGCGGTCGAGCCAGATCCAATCGGCAGACCT
>NZ_FLUY01000223.1 GCF_900092655.1 Candidatus Thiosymbion oneisti | reverse complement strand
AAGGTAGTGGTAAACTTATAAGTGAAAAAGTAGCGCGATTCATCTTTTTGATCCCCTCTCCCCAACCCCTCTCCCGGCGGGAGAGGGGACATA
>NZ_FLUY01001834.1 GCF_900092655.1 Candidatus Thiosymbion oneisti | reverse complement strand
GCCGTCTTTCAGACGGCTTACGGACCCCATCACCAGCTGGCGGCAACGCTCAGAGCAGACGCCCTCTGGGCCGCACCGGATAAC